>NZVF01000043.1 GCA_002698165.1 Planktomarina sp.
TTGGCGCGTCAACAACCATTGAACGCCCACCTTAAGTTTACCGAGCGGTTTAGTTTTTGGCCAGAAAGACACTGGTTTCTTACATTTATATTTAAGAACAAAGTCTGGATGGTCGTTGAGGTTTTGGCCAACACCAGGTATATTTTTGATCAAGCCCACATCGTTCTCTCGAAGATGATTGGCCGGACCCACGCCTGAGAGCATTAGAAGGTGAGGTGTTCCAATAGCACCGGCACTTAAAATAATTTCTTTAGTTGCCTCAACTCTTTTTGTTTCGCCTTTTTTATTTTTGTAGAGAACGCTTTTAGCGCGAATTCCTTCGAATATTATACGTTGCACGTGTGTATTGGTTTGAATGTTAAGATTTTTTCGAGGGCGAGCTGGATCCAGGTAGGCGCGTGCCGCGCTCCATCTCTCTCCCTTGAAAACAGTACGATCAAATCCCCCGAAACCTTCTTGGCAGTATCCGCTTAGATCATTACTCTCGGGGTAGCCTGCCTCTTTTCCTGCTTGTAGAAATGCTTGTGAAAGTTCATCTTCTGGGATTGAGCGATGCACATGCAGCGGACCATCTCGTCCACGAAATTCGTCTGTTCCCGCTTGATAGCTTTCCATTTTCTTAAAATAGGGTAATACATCTCCATACCCCCAACCGGTACATCCAGATTGTTGCCAGCCATCAAAATCAAGTGCATGACCACGGATAAAAACTAGCCCATTAATTGAGGACGAACCTCCAATCGTCTTACCGCGATCATGTTTAAGAGTGCGATTATTTAATTCTGGTTCGGGTTCNCCTTGAAATGCCCAATTATGTTTNTTGCTGGTGAGNTTNGATAAAATTGCNGCTGGGATTTTCAAAGAAAGAGCCNTATTATTTGGNCCGGCTTCNAAGAGTAAAACTTTATTACTNTNATAGCTCGATATACGATTGGCCAATACGCATCCTGCCGAACCTGCACCAATAATAATNTAATCNAATTNCATTTTCANCCTTTTCAATATCNNAGNATGNGCTNTTTATNTAAGTAGTTAAANNCCATTTGACCTTCTATTTNTNATATTAGNGATAATTTTACCTTTTGACAATAAACTTACCAATGGTTAGTATTTCTTANTAATTATTGATTTTTGGAGACTAGATTAGAACTCTCGTTCTAAACATATTAATATGATANTTTCGCNTGAAAACCGAGCCAAGTTGGCATGCCTTTATGCAGGCGCNGTTTGGGGATTATTTTGGATCCCTCTGCGCTCGCTAGAGAATGCNGGTTTGCACGGACTTTGGGTTTTGGTGGTGTACTTTGCTGTGCCCACACTTTGCCTACTTCCTATTGGAATTTGGCGATGGAAATATTTCAAGACTGGTGGGCTTCAGCTGCAGATTACAGCCATGCTGTCGGGCTCAGCGTTATTGTTGTATACGATGTCAATCGTTTATACTGATGTCGTTCGGGCAATATTATTGTTTTACTTGACTCCCATCTGGGGAACGATTTTAGCACGTGTCTTCTTAAAGGATGCCATAACGCCACAGCGCATTTTTGCAATGGCAGTAGCATTTGCTGGTGCGCTAACAATATTTGGTTTGGGTCTTCAGTTTCCAGTACCCCAAAATGTAGGAGACTGGATGGGGGTTGGCGCCGGAATGCTATGGGCAACAGCTAGCCTACGAATAAATATCTATAAAGATTATTCAGCTACCGAAATGACGCTAGGCTTCTTTTTTTGGTCGTTGATTTTTTCGATTATAGCGGCGTTGATTTTTGTCCCGTCCTATATTCCTTCTCTCGCGCAAACACTTCCGGCGCTGCCATTACTAACTATCTTTATAGTTTTGCTTATTTTACCTGGCACTTATGCCTCCCTTTGGGGACCAAAGTTTCTAAGTCCAGGCGTGGTCGGGTTGTTGTTTATGACAGAAATTGTGGTTGGGTCAATTTCAGTGGCACTGCTGTCTGCAGAACCTTTTGGCATTCGCGAAGTAATTGGAATTTTATTGATTACATGTGCCAGTCTAATAGAACCAATCGCAGGTCTAACTAAAAGATCAGAAAAGTTAATTTGATTTATTGTATAGAGAAACTAATTCAAATGGCCCTATAAGACCGTTCTTTAAATGCCTTTGAGCCAAGTACTATTTTTGCAATTCCTTCAATTTTTTTGCGAGCATTATGGTGTTTCACTGCACTAACTTCGTCAAAAGGAACAAGCTTGGAAAGTGCAAATTCCATATCTGAAATAGCCGTACTGCTTTTAATCGGTTCAGCTGAAAGGCCGCCACGCATCCAAAGACCATCAATCAAAAGGCCTAATTGTTTAGATGCAGTCTTGGCGTCTTCAGGGTTTAACAAGTGTTTCAATTCATGCCTAAAATTGCTGCCAATCCTACTAGTATTTGCAATTTGAATACGTTGGCACTCGTGGTTGTGTGGAACTTCTGAAATTAGTGATACCCAAGCTTGGCACACTCTGTGGTTAAAAATCGACTCAAAAAAGTTTGCCACAATTATAGCCCATAAGCGCTCATAGGGAGTTTCGGCATATTTGTATAATTCTATAACAGATTCACTCAGTAGGGAGTTTGATCTACGAAATACCGCTGCAAGTAATGCACTTTTATCCTTAAAATGGTGAAGTACTACGCCTTTTGAAAGACCTGCTTTATCACCCACTTTGTCTAGAGTTGTTCTACGCAATCCATATTCAATAACAGCTTCAAAGGCTGCTACCGATAGTTCTGCCCGTCTAATATTTCTTATCGAACTGGATCGCATTTGACTTTTACCTAATTACTAATAGTGGTTTTAGTATTGTTACGTAAAGAGAGTTGAAAGTCCATTAATCAACCGTTGACTCAAAAAACTTCCTAATGGTAAGTAATTTTTATTAAAAATAAACCAAACAAAAAGCTAAATTTGATTAAGGCTCTGATATGTTGAATGCTTACAAGTTCAAGCAATACGGTATGGGCCAAAAAGGGAGATAGAATGTTTAATTTATTAAAAGTGGCAAGCCTAGTTTCCGTTACATTACTAGCATCGAGTGGCGCGGTCACTGCTGGAAATGTTCCTGAAACGGATGAACCGATCAAAGTCATTATGAATGATTGGACTGGTCAGCATGTTTCTACAAAAATTGCTGGAGCACTGCTTCAAAAAATGGGCTATAACATCGAATATGTTAGTGCAGGTGCATTACCTCAGCATCCCGGCCTGGCTCAAGGTAACTTGCATTTTCAAGCTGAAGTCTGGAGCAATAATGTTGGCGATCTTTATCCAAAAATGGTAGAAACTGGTGAAATCATAGTTTTGGGAGATCTTGGACTTGAGCCGCGAGAAGGCTGGATTTATCCCCCATATATGGAAGAAAAGTGCCCTGGTTTGCCCAGCTACAAAGCGCTCTATGATTGTGCGCAGGCCTTTGCGACCGCTGAAAGCTTTCCAAATGGTCGCCTGATAACTTATCCGGCAGATTGGGGAACTCGATCACGTGACGTAGTTGCTGGTATTGATCTACCCTTTAATGCAGTTGCCGGTGGCAGCGAAGGGGCGATGATTGCGGAGCTGCAATCTGCAATGGCAACAAAGTCTCCAATTCTTACGATGATGTGGCAGCCGCATTGGATTTTTGCAGCACATGACTTCAACTGGGTTGAGTGGAATCCAATTGATGGTGAGTGCATTGAAGAGAACCAGGAAAAAGAGACGGCTTGTGGGTTTTCGCAGGCGACTGTGAACAAGGTTGTTTGGAGTGGCTTTGAAGAGACTTGGCCTGCGGCATTTAAAATGTTGTCCATGATGACGTTGACGAATGCAGATCAAAACGCTGGTATACTTGAAGTTGATAATAAAGGTCGAGACATCCACGATGTTGCGGATGAATGGTTGGCAAATAACGAAGCTACATGGAAGCCATGGATTGCTGCAGCGATGAATTAATTTTCCTATCGTCGGGAAGGTGGCAGCTAACAGGCTGCCACCTTTTGTCATTTAAGATGTACTAAGGCCCTCTATTCGGGCTATCTTAATAACCATAGGTGTTTGATAATTAGGAGCGCCACATGGAACCAGATGTTAAGGATAACTTAAATGTGAAGTTGTCCTGTCGCAATGTTTGGAAAGTTTACGGATCTCAACCCCAAAAGTTTTTTGAGGCTGCAAATGGCTTTGTTGAGAATGCAGACTCTCATGCTGAAAAGATACGCACAGATGGTCATATAGTTGCTAATGCTGACGTCAGTTTCGATGTCCATGCTGGTGAAATTTTTGTTATTATGGGGCTATCTGGTTCAGGAAAGTCTACAATTGTGCGGTGTTTGTCGCGTTTGGTAGAACCAACTGCAGGCGAAATTATCTTGGATGGCGAAGACCTTTTAAGAAAATCTGATGCAGAATTAATAGACATTCGACGTCATAAGATGGGAATGGTTTTTCAGAGCTTTGGACTAATGCCCCATTTAAATGTGATCGATAATATTGCTTTTCCCCTGAAGCTTCAGGGGAAGTCGGAAAGTGAACGTTATGAGCAAGCTGAGCGGGTAATCGAACTTGTCGGATTGCAGGGTCGTGAAAATAATTACCCNAAAGAATTATCAGGTGGGCAGCAACAAAGAGTTGGTATTGCGCGTTCTCTGGCTGTTGANCCAGATATTTGGTTTCTTGATGAACCATTTTCTGCTCTTGANCCATTGATCCGAAAGCAAATGCAGGATGAATTTTTGCGAATTCAGGCAAAGCTAAAAAAATCTATTGTTTTTATAACGCACGACTTTCATGAAGCATTGCGACTTGCAGATCGTATGGCCATTATGCGCGATGGAGCGATTGTACAAATTGGGCGACCAGTAGATTTAATTTTGANTCCTGTGGATGATTACATCAGGGAATTCACGCTTGAGGTGCCTTGGGAAACAATCCTAACTGCGGCTGATATCGCGGAGCCATCTGATGAACCTCTTGAGGGCCTAGGTAGGGTCTCCCACGATACGTTGATTGAAAANCTACTGCACTATCTCGGTGACAGTAACAAAGGCGTTGTTGTTGAAGCCAAAGATGGATCTGTTCTTGGCGTTGCGACTGCACGTGGAGTTGTGAAAGCGCTATCTGCTGGGAGTGACCCTGATCAGAGTTCAGTGAAAATCTGATAATGAAAATGGTCAATATAAATAGCAGCTTCTTCCATTGGTTAGCAGTGATTGCGATTACACTAGTCTGTATCTCTTTCGATAATGAGTGGAAATGGCTCACTGAATACCCAGAAGCCTTTATAATCCCATTTTCGGATTGGTTTAATGTTGTTATGAACTGGATTATACATAATTTTGGTTCATTTTTTATGGGTATTTCTTGGCTGCTTGAATGGCCAATATGGGCAGTTCAAAAGGCCTTAAACTGGTTGCCTTGGTCAGTTTCAGTTTTTTTAATTTGCGTTGTCGCCTATTCTGCTTCTGGCTGGCGCTTGGCTGCATTCACGTTGGCTGCAACCCTTTACATGGTTGTGATTGGTTANTGGGAAGAGAGTATGAACTCGCTCTCACTTGTTGCGATATCTGTGCCTTTAGCNATTTTAGTTGGTTTTGCAATTGGCGTGTGGGGCTTTTATTCTGACCGTGCAGAGCGGTTCATAATGCCCTCTCTAGACCTATTCCAGACAGTTCCGGCCTTTGCTTACTTATTGCCAATTTTACTTCTATTTGGCTTTGGCACGGTTGTNGGTTTGATCGCAAGTGTCCTGTATTCATTTCCGCCTATGGTACGCAATACAATTGTGGGGTTGCGCAGTGTTGCGCCTGAAGTGATAGAGTCTGGCCTNATGTCTGGTGCCACCCCAGGTCAACTGTTTTGGCAAGTCAGAGCGCGGTCCTGCCGAAAACAAATACTNCTTGGCGTCAATCAAGCGACTATGGCATCCCTTAGNATGGTTATTATTGCTTCGATTATCGGGGGTACGTCTGATATTGGCTGGGAAGTTTTAACCACAATTCGAAAAGCGCAATTTGGTGAAAGCTTGCTGGTTGGAATGGTCATCGCATTAATGGCCATGATAATTGATCGCATTACTTTTGGTTTAGCGCAGCGCTCCGGTGTTTATGATCCTAAAAGCAAGGGCATATTTGAACGTTATAAACTTTGGATAGTTGGTGTAGNCGGCGCTCTTATTATTTTTATNCTTGCCCAAATATTTACTTTTCTTATGGATTGGCCTCGCGATATCGTTTGGAGCCCGGGTAAAGTTATGAACGATGGTTTGGCGTATCTTATTGTAAATTACCATATACAAATTGAAGCCCTAAAGACGTTTGCATTTTTTTACGTCATGCTGCCGATCAAAATTGGTTTGCAAGGTGCTGTTAGCCCGTTTACTTGGGGGTTTGCACTCACACCAACGCACAACGCGATTTATGCTTTGGCTATGGCTTGTTTTTCTTTATGGTTTGGCCTNCGCGGCAAAACCTTGGCTGGGGTCATGGTGATGTTATTTGCTGTCTTTGTATATTTTGGACTAACCAATATACCATGGCCTTGCGTTATTTTAATTTACGGAATGATCGGTTGGAAAGTAGGTGGTCCCAATTTAGGTATCGGGACTATGCTCGGTTTTGGATTTATGGCGGTCACTGGGAATTGGACAGAGGCGATGCTGTCAATATATTTGTGTGGCATNGCTGCTATAATTTCGTTTGTTTTTGGGACTAGTGTNGGTATTTGGGCGGCACATAATGACCGTGTTTCGGCCTTTGTGAGGCCAATAAATGATACGATGCAAACCATGCCCCTTTTCGTTATATTGATACCATTTGTTATGATTTTTAAAATTGGTGAGTTTACGGGCCTTCTGGCAATTATTGCTTATGCCTTTGTACCAGCCATCAGATACGCNGAGCATGGTTTGCGCAATCTACCTGAAACTGTAATTGAGGCGGCTGATATGATGGGTACAACGAAGTGGCAATTGCTTTGGCATGTCAAAGTGCCTCTCGCATTGCCNGTAATGTTGCTTGGTCTCAACCAGACAATTATGTATGCAATAGCAATGCTTGTCATAGCGGCTTTGGTAGGCACCAATGGTTTAGAACAAATTGTTTATATTGGCCTAAGTGATGGTAATTTTGGGATCGGCATTATTGCTGGCTTGGGGATGGCTATTATCGCAATAATTGCAGATCGTATGACGCAAGCTTGGAGCCGCACACGNCGTGAACAGCTAGGGTTAGATANCTCGGNATGAAAAATAANNATCNGATNGAAGAANGGCANAGGNCACAATATGAGTNCNACTAATAAGCTTCCTTTGACNAGTTCTCACTGGGGCACATATCGCGCAAAAGTTCATAATGGCCGTGTCGAGGAGTTGTTAGGCTTTGAACGGGACGCTGATCCTTCAGTGATAGGGTCAGGTATTATTGATGTTCAGGATGGCCCGACACGCATTGATGCGCCAATGGTTCGTAAAAGCTGGTTGGACGGTGGNCCTGGGTGTCAGTCTGAACTGCGCGGTGTCGATCCGTTTGTTGAAGTAAGTTGGGATACGGCTTATAATTTGGTGTCTTGTGAACTCGATCGGGTTCGCACACAGCATGGCAATCAATCAATTTTTGGTGGATCCTATGGATGGGCTAGTGCTGGAAGGTTTCATCACGCGCAAAGTCAATTGCATCGGTTTTTGAATTGTATAGGTGGCTANACTCGGTCAAAATTTACTTATAGCTTTGCTGCTGCTGAAGCGATGGTTCCGCACATTTTGGGTAGCTTTCGTGCTTTTCTCGACACNTGTACAAGCTGGGAGTCAATCCGTNAAAACACTAANCTAGTTGTCGCTTTTGGNGGCATGCCAATAAAAAATGGACAAATTAGTCAGGGTGGTACCGGCAATCATTTACAACGTGATGGACTACTTGGCGCGGCTGCGGCAAAAATACACTTTGTAAACATTAGCCCGCTACGGTCCGATTTGTTAGAGGAAGTTGGTGGTGACTGGTTNGCGATCAGACCCAATACAGATGTCGCTCTTATCTTGGGGATAGCCCACACTTTAGAGGTTGAGNGNCTNAGTGANCGAGGNTTCTTAAATCGTTACACAGAAGGTTTTGACAAGTTCCTGCCATATTTAATGGGACAGAGTGATGAGGTGGCTAAAACTGCTGATTGGGCAGCAGACATTACTGATATCCCGGCTGAAACGATCCGGCAACTGGCTCGACGCATGGCATCAGAACGTACAATGATTTCTGTAAGTTGGTCATTGACCCGCCAAGACCATGGCGAACAACCATTTTGGGCAGCCATCATGNTAGCCTCAATGCTNGGACAAATTGGGCTACCCGGTGGAGGGTTTGGATTTGGCTACAGCGCTATGAATTACATAGGAAGTCAGCATACAATAATTCCTGGGGCATCATTTCCACAGGGGCAGAACGCAATTGAAAGCTTGATACCAGTTGCTCGGATAACAGACCTCCTCTTGCATGGTGGAGAGCANTTTGATTTCAATGGAATTAGGTACAAATACCCCGAAACTAAGCTGGTCTATTGGGCNGGTGGGAACCCGTTTCATCANCATCAAGATCTCAACTTATTAATGGACGCGTGGCACAAGCCTGAAACAATAATTGCTCACGAATGGTGCTGGAATTCATTGGCAAAGCGGGCTGACATAGTATTACCTTGTACGACCACATTGGAGCGTCAAGATATTGCTATGACGCCCCGTGATCCCTACGTGATATCAATGTCAAAATTAACGGAACCTAATGGACAGGCTCGTGATGATTATGATATTTTTGCTGGTATCGCTGAAAGGATGGGGGTAGGGGATGCTTTCACTGAAGGACGCAGTAAATTAGAGTGGCAGCGTTGGATTTACGAGCAAACTCAGGACAATGCACGAGCTGTNAAGATAGATATGCCAAACTATGAAACATTTCTTAAAGATGGTTGGTTTAAACTGAGTGATCCTGTTAAGCAGATTGTNATGCTTGAAAATTTCCGGGATGACCCGATCAGTAATCCTTTGGATACGCCAAGCGGACGGATTGAGATTTTTAGTGAAACAGTGGCTAATTTTAGATACGATGATTGTCCAGGGCATCCCACATGGCAGGAGCCTTATGAGTGGTTGGGGNGCGTNGATGCCCGTTGGCCGTTACATTTAATTTCAAACCAACCTAAAGATAAATTACATTCACAACTTGATCATGGNCAAGTCAGTAGCGCGAAAAAGGTNAATTTTCGGGANCCCATTCATATTAATCCAAGCGACGCTGCTGATCGTGATTTAAGAAATGGTGATGTTGTTCAGGTAAACAACTCCCGTGGAGCATGTTTGGCGGGCGTCGTAATTGATANTGCGCTNCGTGAGGGTGTTGTTCAGATGAGCACGGGGGCTTGGTACGATCCNGAGGATCCTTCAAAACCAAATTCCCTTTGTAAGCATGGAAACCCTAACGTCCTTACANGGGACAAAGGTACGTCCAAGTTGGGGCAAGGCCCTACTGCACATACTTGTATGGTTAATGTTAGTCTATATAAAAAAGTACCACCAAGAGTGACAGCTCATGAACCCCCTGAGATTTTGCGAATAGAAATATAACAAATAAAGAGAATTAAAATGAGCAACTTACAAGAAATTTCTGACTTGGAGAACAATGTATCCATCAGTGCACGACGGTTTGAGGAATCTCCATACTTGGCGCGCACAGATAATCCAAAGATGGTGCGTGGTGTTTATGCCGGTCGCTATTTTCCNATTTATTTGGGTGAGGANACCATANATAANTATTGGTGCTTGCGTCAGAAGGCAGNCATATTTGATGTACCAGANAAACCTGTTGAAATTTCAGGGCCAGATGTTGTGCCTTTTTTAGAGAAAGTTCTGGCTCGCNAGGTTGCTNCAATGACGGAAGGGCGTGGCTATTACGCGATTGCTTGCACCCCTCAGGGNGGCATTTTCATGGATGGCGTTATATTCAAGATGGCTGAAAATCGTTTTTGGTATGTNCAAGCTGANGGACCGTTTGANACATGGCTTTTAGCTCANAGTGGTGGTTTTGANGTCACAATTAGTGANCCNCATTCACGCGTTCTACAAATTCAGGGNCCGGCTTCACTTTCCATTATGNNNGAGGCAAGCAACGGAGCCGTCGATGAAACTATGAAATACTTTCGGTCNGGTTATTTTGATTTGGGTGGTCAAACTGTTTATGTCTCACGTACCGGTTTTACCAATGAGCTTGGCTTTGAGATATANAGTNATGGTGAAACTACTGATCATCTTGCATTGTGGGATCATNTGATGGCCTGCGGACAGCCTCATGGTTTGGAGTTATCTTCAACACGGGCTTTGACAATTCGTCGTATAGAAGGTGGAATTCTTGGTAANTTAACCGATATGGACACGTCTATGACNCCNTTTGAAGCTGGGCTTGCNCCTTTTATNAATATGGATAANGGAGACTTTATTGGCCGTGATGCNCTTATTGGNAAAGATACTNGTGCGTGCCTTTTTGGGCTTACATGTGCCACGGAGACACCAGCTGCGGGAAGTATTGTGATGGATGGCAATACGATAGTGGGTAGGGTTACAGCAGGAGTTCCATCGCCCACACTTGGTCTCGGTGTAGGCTATGTTGTTTTTAAATTACCTGGNGACTGGGTTGGTAGAAAGCTTTCGATGTATATTCCAGATGGTAGCAAACACGAAAGCTGTATTGTTGCGCTTCCATTTTTTGACCATGAAAAAAATATTGTCCGTGGACTTGATCAAACTATTCCAAATAGACCAACATAATAGATTGTTATGGTTTTGCGTGACGAGACAAAATGTTTCCAAGACTGATCGGATCATAAATTTATGATGGTATTGGTCGTTTTTAACTTTAAAGAGGGTATCTTATGAGTCTACAAAAATTAAGACCTCGTCGCAGTTTTATTTTTACGCCTGGTCTGAGGCCTGACATGTTCCCAAAGGCCCTCGCCAGTGGTGCAGATATAGTATGTGTTGAACTAGAAGATGGTATCGCGCCCAAAGATAAGCATGAAGCTAGAAAACATGCGCTAGCACTATTTGAAACCCCTCAAGTTGATGATGGTGTAGAAAGGATTGTTAGGATCAATTCAATGCGGGAGCGCTTTGGGATTGAAGATGTGAACGCGATCCTCGCAACTAATACCCCACCACCTGCTCTTATGATGCCAAAAGTTAAAACACCGGACGAAGTTATTATTTTGGATCAACTTTTAACTGAGGCAGGCCATAGCATCCGATTACATGTAATTATAGAAACCAATGCAGGTCTTGAGGCTGCCTTTGAAATAGCAAATTGTTCACAGCGGATTGACGCTATTTTTTTTGGTGGAGTGGACATGGCCGCTGAACTTCGTTGTCAAAATGCATGGGAGCCATTGCTATATGCGAGGTCTCGCGTCGTAAACGCAGCTGCAGCTGCAGGATGTGATGTTATCGACGTTCCCTATCTCGATTTAAATGATCCAGANGGTATGCGAATTGCCGCCGTACAAGCAAGGGACCTCGGGTTTGCCGGTAAAGGCTCTGTTCATCCAAAACAAATTGCGGCCTTAAATGAGGTTTTTACCCCGTCTTCCGATCAGATTTCGCGTGCACGACGAATTATAAAAGAGTTTGAAGCTGCTGATACTGGCCTTTTGGTAGTAGACGGAAAGTTGATCGAAAAACCCGTGTTGCGGGATATGCATAGGATTGTTACAATTGCCGACAGGATGGGCATTTAAGGATCAGTTGAAATGTACAATTGGAAATGTAGAAATTACCTTTAATGAGCCGAGCGAGACCTAGTCCGGAAGCACTTAAAATATTGGCAGAGACTACAGTGATTGATGTAAATCGATCGCCTGAGAACCTGCCCAACTTAAGAGTGCAGACAAAAGCCTTTATTAAACCTGCCGTTGAGCGCGCTAAAGATAAGACTGGAGTTTCGATACAAACAGTTAAAATTTCAGGTGTTGAGTGTCTAGAAGTCGTGCCTAAGAGGCCATCTAAAGATTGGACCCTATTGTATTTCTTTGGTGGTGGCTTTGTTCAAGGCAGTCCTTTTGAAGACCTAACAATTGCGGCACCACTTTGTGCTTTGACTGGTGCAAAAATAATATTACCAAAATACAGGCTTGCACCAGAAGATCCATGGCCTGCAGCAGTTGAGGACGGGTTTGCTGTCTACAAAGCACTGGCTAATGAGCCTTTTGGCATAGTAGGAGAGTCTGCTGGTGGTAACCTTGCGTTATCTTCTATGTTGCGCGCTAAACAAGAAGAGGTTTCTTTGCCATTTGCATCTGTGCTTCTTTCTCCATGGTGTGATCTAACTAATTCAAGTGATAGTCAGAAATTTAACAATGGACGAGATCCTACCTTAACAACAAAAGCCTCAATGGATGCAGCCTCACATTATATAGGCAAAAATGATCCTAGTAATGTTATGATCTCACCAATTAATGGAAGTTTTTCTGATAGGTTTCCCCCATGTATGATCACGACAGGGACACGTGATTTGTTGCTCAGTCAGTCGGTTAGGCTCGCTACTGTTTTGCGAGATTCTGGTGTCAATGTTGATCTTCAAGTCTGGGAGGGTTTATGGCATGTCTTTGAATGGGATGATCGTCTTCCAGAAGCTGAGCAGTCGATTAAAAATATTGCTGCATTTTTAATTAAATTTGCCCGTACTTAAAATGACAAATGTTTATAAAAGTTACGTAAATGCTGCTATGCCAAACGGTGTTTCGAAGCTCGAAAGAATAAAATTAGGGCGGTTGCCACGAAACAAGACAGGCCTGCTAAGATAAATGCTGGCACGTAGGTAATAAATAAATCACGTGATATACCGGCGCCATAAGCAGCAAATGCAGCTCCACCTTGGTGCGCGGCAAAAATCCAACCAAACATTAATGGACCGTTTACAGTACCAAAGTATTGGCCCGTTAATCTCACTGTTGGTGGTACAGTGGCGATGAAATCTAACCCAAAAAATATGGCCCATAACGTTAATTCGTAGATATTAAAATTACCATATGGAAGATACAAAAGGGAGAGACCGCGGAAGCTGTAATAAATGGCCAAAAGTTTATAGTTATCATATCGGTCGGATAACCAGCCAGAGGTTGTAGTTCCTACAAAGTTAAAAATTCCCATAATAGCTAAATATGAAGATGCGATTACTATGCCCACGTTATTGTCGGCACAAAAGGGAATAAAATGTTGTCCGACAATACCAGTGGACGTAAGACCACAAATGAAAAAGGTGGTTGCTAAAATCCAGAAGGCAGGGTGTTTGATACCATCGGTTAATGTAGTGAATGTCATTTTTAAAACGTTGGCTACGTCTCCTTTTGGTGGTTGGAAGACTTTATCGTCACCGTAGGCCGCTAAATTTAACTCTGATGGCCAGTCTTTTGAGAATANTACAAACAATATACCACAAAGNACTGCACCAATTAGACCTGGNAGTATAGCTAAACGCCAATCGTANTTNACTGTTATCCAGGCCATGAACGGAATAAAAATCAACTGGCCTGCAGCAAATGCAGAAGTCAGAATNCCGATNACCAGACCACGTCGGGCTGTNAACCATCGTGTNGCGACCGTTGCTGCCAAACTTAAACCAATTATGCCAGAGGCAGCTCCGAGAAATAGTCCNATACTAAGCAGAAGGTGCCATTTCTCATAGGCAAAAATAGTAAAGACTAATCCCAANATTTCTAATGAAACAGCAATGTANACAATTTTTGATACACCAAACTTTAACATTAAAGATGCCCCAAAAGGACACATTATGGCGATTACGAAATACATAATNCCAGTTGCTAGTGAAAAGTCTGAAATTGCCCATCCGTAGGCTTCAGTTATTGGTAAGATTAGTATTTGTGGTACGCTTCCAACAGCTGGTGCAACAACAGAAAATAAAAATGCTATTGTGGCCATTACCCAGCCATAGTGAATACCANATCGTTCAAGATANNTTTTAAAGGAATGAGCTAACATTTTTTTGCCATATATTTTTTGACTTTGAGTCAAGCTTTNATTTTATTGTAAATCAGTAATTTATGTCTTTTTGGTCAGAAGTGATATCTTTGTCAACATNCNAGNTGACTACGCATTGCTTGNTAGGCAACAGCNGTTGCTACGTTTGCTANGTTCAGGGACTTGACGAGGGAACTGCGCATTGGAACGTTAAATACTCGATCGTCCATTCCGTCCAATATTGTAGCTGACAGACCCTTTGATTCACATCCAAAAATTAAGTACCCGTNTTCGTTATAGTGAGGAGTATAAAAGCTTTCAGTTCCATGCTCTTCAAAAAAATATAAATTTTCACGTGCTGGTTGTCGATCTTTTAAAAATGACTCCCAGTTGTCATATTGAGTGAGTTGGATGTGCTTCCAGTATCTTGTTCCTGATCTCGCCACGGTGTTTTCATCAATTGAAAAGCCGTATGGCTTGATCAATATAAGTTCTAAGTCCAAGGCCACGCACGTTCTCCCGATTGCACCAGTATTATGTGGAATTTCTGGTGTGACCAACACGATTTTCATGCGTGCCTCAGTGGCGGGCATAGAAAATCACAAAATAAGGGTCTTTCAAATTCATCTTGCGACACTCAACCTGACTATTCCGTTTTTGTCTTTATTTTTGCCCAAAGTTGAGCCCCAGTGGCAAGATTGGAGTTTACAGCATCGTCTACCCTTTGCAACTTTAGAACCTCGTTTGAAACGGGCTGCATCAATTTCGCGGCACCCTTTCCAGCTTCACCTAGCCAAAGAGGCCAATCTTCTGGCCTCAGTATAACAGGCAGCCTGTGGTGAATTTTGGCCATCTTTGCATTTGCCTGCGTTGTAATAATTGCGCAACTGGTTACGGACANGCCATCAATTTCCCAATTTTGCCAAATCCCTGCCATAGCCATAAATCCGCCGTCNGACATCNTAACTCGGTATGGAANAGGTTTGTGTNTGTCTTTTCTAGCCCATTCATAAAATCCGTCTGCAGGTATTATGCAGCGTCGATACCGACANGCCTCCNGAAATGCTGGTTTTTTATCNATAGTCTCAGATCGCGCATTAATAAGAAGTGGGCCNCCCGTCTGTGACCTATACCAATGTGGTANAAANCCCCAACGCATCGCCTTAATGTGACGTACAGCGTCATGCGATACTACGGAATGAATTTTATCTGTTGGACATACATTATAATTTGGCAATATTGGAAGGTCATTCGCTGGCACTGCATTAAAAAGCTTTGCCATAGCCTCTTTGGGCAAAGTTATCGCCATCCGACCGCACATATAACTGACTATCTTATTTTGAAGTAAATTTAAAGGTGGTCTGTCTANGTAAAATTAANAATGTAAATTTTTTATTGTTTTTCTATTTGGTTGTGGCTTAATCATTGACCTTTTTCTGCAGGTGTTTGATTTCGTCCGACACAACTCTGTTATATTTGAAAAAGTATGTCTTTCAAAGTTGATTAATTCATTTCACTAATTTGGTATTTTGATTGTGCAAGCCAATCGGGGTCTACTTCAACACCCCAGCCGGGAGCGTCAGTGACGCGAGCGTGGCCATCCTCAATCTCGTAGGGAGATTTAGTAAATATTCCATCTTGCCATGGATAATAATCTGTACCTTCAATGGAGAACTCGAGATATTTACCAGCATTCGGGATGGCCCGAAGTAAATGCATGGTAAAAAGTGTTACCATAGACAAATTTGCACAGTGCGGGGTAATTGGGAGGTTCGCAATTCGTGCTTTTTCAACCACTCTAAGAGTACGACAAATTCCACCAAGATAAAGAATATCAGGTTGTAAAATATTTACCGCGCGCATTTCAATCATACGGTTCCAAGTAGGAAGGTCGCAATCTTGTTCGCCTCCTGTCACGTCAATAGTTAGAGCGTCAGTAACCTTTTTTGTTTGCTCAAGTTCCCAGTAAGGGCAGGGTTCTTCATAATGGCAGAAGCCATGATCTTGAAGGATATAGCCTACCTCGATAGCTCGGTTTGGAGAGTAGCAACTGTTAGCATCGATTAGGAGGTCTACATCAGCTCCCAATTCCTTTCGCATGGTCGGTATAATTTCCTCTGTGCGGCCTGGCCATTCATCCTTGTTACGACCCACTTCGGCACCTGCGCGAACTTTGAAAGCGTCAAAACCGTTAATGTCTCGTAATTTTTTCAACCGAGTAGCTTCATCAATTGGAGTAATGTCGCGCTTCATAGAGGAAGCATAAGCACGAATAAGACCAGGTGAGCCTCCCAGGAGTTCAGCCACAGGCTTTTGTGCTTTTTTGCCTCTCATATCCCATATTGCGGTATCTAGCCCGGCCATAGCGCGGCGCAGATAAGATCCGGGAAACTTGTGCTCGCGTTCGGTGACAAGATCTAAAAGATTATCGAGATCAACTGTGTCACGACCCAATGTCCAGGGTGCAACTTGTCGGTGCAAAACATTACACGTTATATCAGAGTTGTATGTAGAAACCTGACCCCAACCTTGATTTTCATCGTCTGTGGTAACTCGTACAAAGCCAACGTCTTGATTTGTAAATGTTTCAATTTTTTTTAGTTTCATAAAAAGTCCCTCAGGTTCAGGCGTTTTTTAGAATTATATCTGAAGCGCGCTCACCAACCATTATAGATGGTGCGTTAATGTTTCCAGTTGGGATACTTGGAAAAACAGAGGCATCTGCGATACGCAGTCTATCTATGCCGTGGACTCTTAAATTGGGGTCTACGACTGAACTATTGGGATCCTTACCCATTCGACAAGTGGAACAAGGATGAAAAACGGTCCATGCCTGTTGCCTCACAAAACTCATAATATCTTTGTCTGAAATGGATTCTTTACCTGGTGAAATTTCAGACTCAATTACTGATTTCATTGTGGGTGTATTTGCAATTTTACGGATTAAGTGGATGCCTGATAGCATCATTTTTTTATCATAATCAGTATCCAAATAGTTAGGATATATTTTAGGTTGTAACGTTGGATCTTTTGAACAAATTTGTAGATATCCGGTGCTTGTTGGCTTGCAAGGATTAAAGCCCATTAAAAACCCATAAAAAGGGTCTGGCCTCATCAATGGTCGTACGNCCGCAGGGGCACGGGTATAACTTACGGGTGAAAAATATAGNTGCANTTCAGGGCCAAGGATNTTGGGGNTAACTTTTACNAAACCACCACCTTGATTGAGGCTCAACGACANTGGTCCTTTGCGTTTAATTATATAATGCAANCCTGCGCGTAATTTTCCAAAAATTGGACCNAATTCTTGATTTAGAGTAGGCACATTGGACCGATAGTGAATGTCACTTCCTAAATGGTCCTGCAAATTTTGACCAACATTCGGAGAATTCGTTATTACGTTAATACCGTGCTGCTGTAACACTGCACNTGGACCAATGCCTGATAACTGTAATAGCTGAGGTGAGTTAATGGCACCGCTGGACAATATAACTTCAACTCGCGCATGAGCGGTTTTCGTTTGACCTTTTTGAACGTACTCAACTCCTGTTGCGCTTTTGCCTGAAAAGAGAATGCGGGTTACNAGAGCTTTCGTCTGAATGTTTAGATTTTTGCGGCTTTTAATTGGCCAAAGATAACTTCGTGCTGCAGAGGCGCGGATGCCACCTTTTGTCGATATTTGATAGCAGGCTGCCCCTTCCATTGATGGTCCGTTGTAATCGGGGTTGGTTTTAATTCCAGCTTCAGCGGCAGCTTTTAAATAAGTNCGGGTTAATGGATGAACTTCGGGTGTCACGTCATGCACGGCTTGTGGGCCNCTATTCCCGCGTTCTTCATTANACGGGCCATCCCAATTTTCAATTCTATTGAAAACACGTTTAATTTCTTCCCAGCCCCATCCTGGTGCTACTGATTCCCATTCGTCGTAGTCTCGTTTATGACCCCGAACCCACACCATAGCGTTTATTGAGCTTGACCCGCCGAGGACTTTGCCGCGTGGCCAATAAGATAGTCGGTTATTAAGATTAGGCACTGGTTCAGACATGTAGCGCCAATTTACGGATGGATCATGATATATTTTTCCATAACCAATCGGCATTTGTACCCATGGATTTTTATCTGAGCCACCGGCTTCAANTAACATTACTGTGTNTCGATTGCCTTCTGATAGACGGTTAGCCAGTGCAGACCCTGCGGATCCAGCACCAACTATAATATAATCAAATTGTTGCAAAAATATTCCTAATTATTAAGCTAAATGTTGAACAAAAATGTCTTTCAGTGTGTAAACATGATCATATTGTCAAACGTTGTCCAGTCNCATTTAGGTGCTATCACCATCAAACGTTTACNAAACTGAGNTTTTTAATTTGAGGCNTGTAAAACATAGAGCTTTCTAACATGTTCGTGAATTGTCCATTGTCCTTTCCAACCGATTGGTAAAACTAGTAAATCCCCTGGTCCCAATTTGCGCTCACNACCTCCGTCATGATTTTTAACGGAGGCTGAACCAGATATAATATGACAGTATTCACCTGCAGTTGATCGATCAGCAGTAAATTCACCAGGGGTGCATTCCCAAACACCAATTTTTGTCAACCCGTCCTCAGATTTCCAAAGGTTAACCGCTGCTTCTTCTTGACCTTCCGTGAGGGTTGTGGGCTTTGGTAAAAAATTGCTGATTTCAATTTTGCTAAGGTTTTGAAATGTCAGTAAGTCTATCATTTTATATCTTTCTGCTTTTAGTTTGTTCACTAACTATATCATCAAATNGAATAAGACGTGCCGTCAATGTCTCCAGTCCATCCCCAAAGTGCAAGAAGGGGCTCTGTTGTCGTATTCATAGTGTGTACTTGACCAGATTTGTGATGAATAAAGTTGCCGGGTGGGTGTGGTGTGTCAACTCCATTTTCAACAGACCATGTAGCTGTGCCAGATATTATTAAATAGAGTTCCTCGGCGGAATGCCAATGGCGTGGATAATGTACGTCCGGACTTTGCAACAATAGCCCGATCCGTGTTTCTTTATTTTTAATTATTCCAGAAGGNCCAATGAATTCTGTAACACAAATTTTTTGAGAAAGGTCACCAGGCAACTTTCCAAAGCCTGCTGGACGCCAGTGTAGGCTATACATCAAATTATCCAAAAGAGGCATTAGTTCCCTGTTATCATAACTTATTGTATTTAAAAATTTTGCATTGTTGGGAGCTTTTGGTGACATTGTCACTCGCGGCATATTTTTAGTGTTTAGCAAAGTATTGCCAATTTTTCTTGCAATTTTGCTTCCTTGGTTTTTGAAAGCCTCTCCAAAAAAAGAAAATAAATGAGAAAGTTGATCTTCGGTTTCCATACAAATTTACTTTCCGTTTTTCAGTCATNCCAACGNCNGGGGTATTATGGCTTAGGTATTTATAGTTTTGTCAATTGTTTGTTTTGGTGGCTAATGCGCAAAATTGTCATTGAATTTTAAATTTTATAATATTGATAAAAGTTACTAGTAGCTTGTAAAAAATCCTATTGTCTATCACATCTTCAAAGTACACTTCAAATACGAAGTGCATCTTTTTTAAACATAGGGCAAAGCTATAGGTTGATTTAATATTAATATTGCTTTGTTAAAAATTGTTCCTTAGCCTTCAAATTCACGATGTAGATCCAGTTCTCTTAGAGTTTGTTAAGTTATGAATTTTAGCCAAAATAAAAGAGGCCACGATTTTAATAGTAAAATTTGG
>NZVF01000044.1 GCA_002698165.1 Planktomarina sp.
GGTCACGTCGATGGACGTAATAAAGATCGATTTGCTCAACCCCTAGGCGCATCAGACTATTATCAAGTTGTTGCTCTAGATACTTTGCTTCATTGTTAAAAAAGCGGTTAGGATCACTTCTATCAGTAATGCCCCCCTTGCTCGCAATATGGAAGAAATCTCTGGCCTCCGAGTTTGCCTTAAGATAGGCTCCAATATGCTCTTCTGATGCACCATTACCGTAAATATTTGCTGTATCAATATGGTTTACACCCAAATTTTGGGCTTCATTTAATATAGAAAAAACTTCAGTACGGCTTACGTTTCCGTAAAAATTAGAGAACGACATCGCACCAATTCCCATTCTCGAAACCTCAGTACCTGTATACGAAAAGTATCGACTTTTCATAGCACTATTCTTTTTTTTACAGCTGCCACTGCTTCAGCAATCGCGTCATCCACCGATAGTTGTGACGTATCTATTAGGATCGAGTCTACAGCTTGTATCATTGGAGCAGTCGCGCGATCAGTGTCGCGCGCGTCGCGCGCGAGCAAGTCTTTTAATACCTGCTCAGCACTTATATTCATACCATTTTTTCGCAATTCTTGACAGCGGCGACTTGCTCTAACTTTTGCGGATGCAGTTATAAACAGCTTCGACTCAGCATCTGGGCAAATCACCGTCCCGATGTCACGACCATCCAAAACCGCCCCGCCCTCACGACGCGCAAAACTCTTTTGAAAGGCCAATAACTCTGCACGTACTTCCACAATCCCCGCCACTTTAGACGCTGCTTCTGCAACTTCGGGACTGCGCAAGTTTGAATTATGTAAATCTTCAAAACAAATCGACCGTGCAGAAGCCAGAGGATCGCATCCATTCAAAACTTTCAACCCAACAGCCCGATATAATAGGCCAGTGTCTAAATGTGCCATTCCAAAATACGCTGCAACGGCTTTACTAATCGTCCCTTTGCCGGCCGCCGCAGGCCCATCGATGGCGACTGTAAAAATCATTAAAGTTCCTCACTCAATAATAAAACTGTGTATTGGAGACTGAACCACAAAATTTAGCCAAATTGAGAATATAATTGATTTCATTCACTCGTCTGTTCTTATAATAGAAGCACCCAACCGCTCCATTAAAGGCTCAAAAATTGGAAAAGATGTTGCCACAGGCGCGCCATCATCGATAGACATACCATTTTTTGCACCCATACCTAAAATTAGGAAGGACATGGCAATGCGGTGGTCTAGGTAAGTTGTAGCCGTAGAGCCACCAGGAACTTTTCCTTCTAAACCATGCACATGTATCCAATCCTCACCATCCTCCACCAAGACACCAGCAGCGCGCAGGCCAGTTGCCATTGCTTCGATCCGGTCACTCTCCTTAACGCGCAACTCGTTTACTCCATGCATTCGCGTTATTCCCTGCGCAAAACTCGCAACAACTGTTAGAATTGGATATTCATCGATCATAGAGGCTGCCCGCTCTGGCGGAATATCAATGCCTTTTAAATCTGGAGAATATTTTGACCGTAAATCAGCAACAGGTTCCCCACTTTCTTCGCGCAGATTTTCAAATGTAAGATTTGCTCCCATATCTCGCAACGTATCAAAAAGCCCTGCACGAGTTGGGTTGAGACCAATATTTGGCACCAAAACATCCGATCCTTCAACAATAAGCGCCGCACAAATAGGAAATGCTGCTGATGAAGGGTCTCGTGGCACATTAATTTTTTGTGGGCGCAATTCTGGCTGACCTGTGAGACTTATAACTCTACCCTCATCGGTATATTCGCTTATTAACTCAGCACCAAATCCAATTAACATCCGCTCTGTATGATCTCGTGTTGACTCTTTTTCTATGACTACTGTCTGCCCAGGAGCATTTAGCCCAGCCAACAAAATCGCAGATTTCACTTGAGCAGATGGCATCGGAACTTGGTAGTGAATTGGAACAGCTTCCTCAGCGCCCACAATCGTTAAAGGCAATTGACCATTAGAACGACCATACGCATGAGCACCAAACATTTCTAAAGGTTCCGTTACCCTATCCATAGGACGTTTATTAAGACTCACATCACCAGTAAATGTTGCAGTAATGGGAGACGTCGCCATTGCGCCCATAATCAAGCGTGCCCCGGTGCCAGAGTTGCCACAGTTAATGACGCTGTTCGGTTCAGCAAATCCACCAACCCCAACGCCATGGATGGACCAAGTCCCATAGTTATGGTTTATTAATTCGGCACCAAATGCCTCCATCGCTCGCCCAGTGTCAATGACATCGTCACCTTCAAGCAACCCTTGGATTATGGTCTCACCTACTGACAAAGCGCCAAGTATCAAAGACCGATGTGATATGGATTTATCACCAGGGACATCGGCCTGCCCCATCAATGGACCCGATTTTATAGATTTCATCGGAATTAAAGAGCTATGGCCTGCCATTTGTGTTCCCCAAATTTTTAAATAAGCTTTAACGCCACTGGCTCATAACGTCTACTGCGACCTGATATTCATGATTTTTGAAATGTCATATAGTGAAGTTTACGATTTTGACGTAAAGCTTTTTGTTCATAGCGAGTGGGTATCCAGTCATTCCATGATAAACGCCAATCGGATGGGCCCTTTGCCATCCACTCCAAGCCCACCTTGGGTGCCTCATTCAGAGTTTGACGAACATAATCCTCAATATCCGTCGCAACTCGAAACTCAGCACCTGATTTCAAGCAACGAGCCAATGGGACTAAATGCTCTGAAGTGACAAACCGCCGGCGGTGATGCCTTAGTTTGGGCCAAGGATCAGGATAAAGTAAAAAAGCCTTGGATATACTGCCTGACGGTAAAACGTCCATTAGATCCCGTGCGTCACCCATATAAACTTTAATGTTAGTCAAACCCATTCGGCGAATTTTTCCTAATAACATCGCCACGCCGTTCACATATGGTTCCACACCAATAAATTGAATTTCTGGATTATGTTCCGCTTGGTAGACCAAATGTTCNCCACCACCAAAGCCAACCTCAAGCCATACCTCCCGGCAATCCACAATTTCGTCTAGATCTAACAGATGGCGATCTGGGTTTTGGACCCGATCAACTCCAGAAATAGCTAGTCTTGGCAAATCTTCAGCCAAATACCGTTGTTGAGAGGGCTTCAAAGACTTACCTTTGACACGACCATAAAAATTTCGGTGATCCATTTGCCATTCCTACAATTTAGGGAGGAACATGCGTGCTCGTCTGTATATTCTAATTTCGGCTAACCACACTAAACGGCCTTTTTAAGTGCTTCAACCAAGTCAGTCTTTTCCCAACTAAACCCACCATCATTTTCTGGCTTGCGCCCAAAATGGCCATAGGCAGCAGTACGTTGGTAAATTGGACGATTCATACCCAGATGCTCTCTGATTCCACGTGGAGTTAAATCCATACATTGTCCCACGATGCGTTCAATTTCTTCGTCAGGTACCAAACCAGTATTATGTGTATTCACATATATTGAAAGTGGTTTCGATACCCCAATTGCATATGCTAATTGCAAAGTGCATCGATCAGCCATACCGGCAGCGACAACATTTTTTGCTAAATAGCGAGAAGCATATGCTGCTGAGCGGTCGACTTTTGTTGGATCCTTCCCCGAAAAAGCGCCCCCACCGTGCGGTGCAGCACCNCCATAAGTATCCACTATAATTTTACGACCAGTTAAACCAGCGTCGCCGTCTGGACCACCAATAACAAAAGTTCCAGTAGGGTTAACCCACCATTCAGTTTGAGCTGTAATCCATTCTCCAGGCACTACTTCCCGTATATATGGCTCAACAATTTCCTTTATATAGGAGCTGTCTTGGTCTTCAGATGTATGCTGCGTTGAAAGTACTATAGAGGTTACNTCTACGGGCTTTCCACTCTCATATCTGAGAGATATTTGAGATTTAGCATCCGGGCCAAGATCACTTTCAGTACCATTTTTACGCACTTCCGCGAGTCGACGTAAAATGGCATGAGANTATTGAATCGGCGCCGGCATAAGTTCAGGAGTTTCTTTTGTAGCATAACCAAACATTATACCTTGGTCTCCCGCACCTTCATCCTTACCGTTTCCTGCGTCTACACCTTGTGCAATATGAGCTGATTGTTCATGCAAAAGATTGGTAACCTCTACCGTATTCCAGTGAAATTTTTCCTGTTCATATCCAATGTCTTTTATACAATCACGAGCTATCTGTTCGATTTGATCCATTTTCTGCGAAAGTTTGCTTTGATCAGATAGCCCAACCTCACCGCCAATAACNATCCGATTGGTNGTTGCGAATGTTTCTGCNGCGACACGAGCTTCAGGNTCTTCCGTNAGGAANGCGTCTAACANAGCATCAGAGACCCTGTCGCATAATTTATCAGGATGGCCNTCTGAGACCGATTCAGATGTNAAGATATANTTNGNTCGNGGCATAAGNCTGCTCCAATTAAATTNCAAACTACGCCAGGAAGCCGTTGTAGTANGANNCGCTTAGATGACGATTAAGAACGCGTCAATCGCCTTTTTGAAAAANTGTATANGGAACNNACACAAATCAAAAAACANANTNNNACAAAAATTATTAGCTCTCCATACNGAAAATAAAAAGTAGNAGAACGTTTAGGGGGNATNGAAATATCTAAATANCCCTCATCTTGTANNCTCAAAAAGTTCCCAAATGCACCACTGGCATCAATCACAGTAGAGATTCCCCGATTTGCTACACGAACCATTGGTAAACCTAGCTCAATAGTTCGCGCTCGCGCTTGGAAAAAATGCTGAGCAATTCCCTGATGAGAACCAAACCATGCGTCATTAGTGATTAAAATAAGTAGATCTGGTCGAAACTTCGCACGACCCACAAACTGTGGAAAGATACCTTCGTAGCAAATCAACGGTTGAATTTTTCCTATTCGGTTAACCGAAAAGATTTCAGGCCCCGGACCCTTAGAAAATCCATAGCCATCAGAGATAGCAAAATTTTTAATCCCAACCTTTTTGAAAAGCTCCCCAAACGGTATGTATTCGCCAAATGGGACCAATCTATTTTTATCATATTGCGATTTAAGTACACCATCTGGGGACAAAACACCCAGAGTATTATAAATCAAATTATTTTCTAAACGGCGTTGATAGCCCACTACCACATGCGCACCATTCGCTGCTGTCGAAATCTCTTTTTTTACTGTCTCAATAGGTGAATATACAGAGGTTTCAGGCCAAACTATTAGGTCTACAAAAGGTTCCGATCGACTAAATTCTAGATGACGTTGAAAAATCTCTTCCTGAAATTCAGGATCCCACTTTTGAGTTTGTTCCACGTTTGGGTGAACTAACCGTACAACAGCCGAAGCATCAGTCGCAATGGGGCCTTTAATCTCTGGAAACAATGGTAAAATTAATACGCCGAAAACCAAAACTGCCCGATATCGCCATGGAAAAAAAGCTAAACAACTGGATAATAATAAAGTTGCCAGGGTCATACCGTGCGGTCCAACAAAAGCAGCTAGTTGATACAAAGGCGTATCAACCCAGATATAACCAATCAGTGCCCAAGGAAAGCCGCTAAAAAAGTAAGTCCGAGAAATTTCAGCTAAGCAAATTAAAACACATGAGAATAAGGGGTACAATCCTCTTGCTGCACTTAAGGCAACGGCCCAAAATAGACCTAAAAGCATCGACATTAGGCTTAGCGCAAATGGNGCCATCCAGCCTGTTGACCAAATATCAACAAAAAACGGCTGAACAATCCAGGCTANNGAGATTCCAAAATAGCCACACCCAAAAATCCACCCTAACNTAAAATTAAATTTTTGTTTAGGTTCATGAACAAGCCNGAGAATTAATGCAAAACTCANCAATGTGAGAACTGGNAAGTTAAAAGGTGCTTGGCCTAANCCCGCAATAACACCNACCAAAAANATTATANCCATTTTCAACCAAAACGGTNTCAAGCTCNAGTAATTAGCTAGTATCTTTGTTCTGAACATATGCTCGCAGCCTTTTAATCCGGCGCGGATCTGCATCAACAACCTCAAACTCAACTCCAGACGGATGATTAATTATTTCNCCTCGTGCGGGAACACGNCCTAGAAGCATAAATANGAGCCCNCCGAGCGTATCGACCTCCTCTGGATCTACTTCCTCAGCATCCGTGAGATTGCGTCCAATCTCTTGNTGAAATTCATCTAAGGGCGTTTTAGCCTGTGCTAGATAACAGCCAGGCTTTTCAATTACCCAAAAAGCACCTTCATCAGGATCGTGTTCATCTTCGATTTCACCAATCACCTGCTCAATCAAATCCTCAATCGTAAGCAAACCATCTGCTCCACCATATTCATCAATTACCAGAGCCATGTGTATTCGATCTGCCTGCATTTTTGACAAAAGAACGCCGATGGGCATGGATGGAGGAACAAAAAGTAATGGCCTGAGCATTGACTTAAGGGCAAATCGACCTCCAGATCCATTAAAACCGTACTTTAGAGCNATGTCTTTTAAATGGGCAAATCCCATNGGNGTGTCTAACGTCCCATCATAAACTGGAAGCCGTGTTAAACCACTTTCTTTNAATACAAGGACTAGATCAGATTTTGAAATAGTGACTGGGACGGATTTAATGTCCGCTTTTGGGATCATTACATCTTCCACTCGAAGTTGTCGAAGATTCCAAATGCCGGGACGAATGTCATCAGTCCGCTCTAATGAATAAGATGTATCAGGGACAGAGTGTCTTGGCTTCNTGATTTTACGTTTTAGCCACTNNAAAANACTAAACGAATTTGATTGANGAGTTACAGTATCCTCAATGGCTTCAGCGCNACCTGCTTTATCAGGGTTACTTGACATATCACCTTTCATCTTCTTTGGCCACCGACCGTGTATGGATCAGAAATNCCTANCTTTGCAAGAATATCTATTTCAATNGTCTCCATAATTACNGCATCTGTGTCTTCGATGTGATCATAACCTAATAAATGCAAAGTTCCGTGAACGAGAAGATGCGCCAAATAGTCATTTAAGGCAATATGAGCACTGTCAGCTTCTGCAAAACATAGTTGATATGCTATCGCTATGTTACCTAGGTCAGGATCACTTGCTAACTTGGGCTTCTGACCTGGCATGTCNGCCACCAAGTTTTTATTAGGCCATGATAAAATATTAGTAGGATGGGGATTGCCCCTAAACTTCTTATTTAAGGATTGAATTTTAGCATCGTCACAAAGTAGAACTGCCACATTTGNATTTTNGGGCAGATCAATGCTTTCATTTGTGACATTTGCAACGCGATGTGCTATTCGTTCCAAANTTTTGTCATCCCAATCTGAGNATTCAGTCACAAAANGAAAATTTAAACTCATTTCACATCCGCATCATAAGCTTCAATAATAGCAGCAACTAGTGGATGACGCACCACATCTTTAGCTGTAAAATAATTGAAACCAATTTTAGGAATTGTTGTAAGTAGCCTTTCTGCATCGACCAGTCCCGATCGTACTCCACTTGGTAGGTCAGTTTGCGTTCGGTCTCCCGTTATGACCATTCTACTGCCTTCACCTAATCTGGTCAAAAACATCTTCATCTGCATTATTGTAGCATTTTGGGCCTCATCCAGTACAACAAACGCATTCGCCAACGTACGTCCTCGCATAAAAGCAAGAGGAGCAATTTCTATTAGTTTGTCTTCGATTAATTTAGCCATCTGTTTTGCAGGTAGGAAATCATTTAATGCATCGTAAAGAGGTTGCATNTANGGGTCGACTTTCTCCTTCATATCACCTGGNAAAAAGCCCAAACGCTCACCTGCTTCAATTGCAGGGCGCGAAAGGATAATCTTATCAACCCGCCCAGAAATAAACATTGATACTGCCACAGCAACAGCTAAATATGTTTTTCCTGTTCCAGCTGGCCCAATGCCAAAGGCTAATTCATTTTCANACAATGACTGCACGTATNAATATTGCGCCTCAGTGCGTGGCTCNACCAATTTTTTCCGAGTTTTTATCTCGGCNANATTATTCCCAAGCATTCTCANATGCTCAGAACCNCCTTCACTACCTAATGCCGCTGAATTCATACGTAGCTCCGTCGAAACATCCANCGGTAAAATACTTTTTCCCTGTTCAANCCTATTGTACANGGCCNGTAATACTGAAACGCCACTCTTCAGAGNNCCTTCATCACCAATNACTACTAATTGATTNCCACGGCGTACTATTTGTAAAAAAAGTTCTGTCTCTATCGTAGTGAGGTTGCGGTCGTATTCTCCACAGAGCTTGGCAAGTAAACCATTNTCAGGAAATTCAATTCGAGTTTCATTTTGAGTTGCCGGCCGTGCTAAGGCGTCATCTGCCAATTAAATCCCCTAATCTAATCAATTTNATAGACTTGCTCTTTATCAAAGGTAAATGNTCTATGCAAAGTTATAAAAAAGTCAATGTTTTCCTAGCCTAAATAAACTGATTCCCAGCTGCAAATTAGCAAAACAATGTGTAGACATTTCTCTACAAATTAGAAAGAACCTCTGCAGTTAAAGAATTAGTCATATTTTTGGTTATTTGGACTGGAATTATTTTACCTAACATATTGTCAGGCGCCACAGCATGGACAGCATGCAAATACTCAGATTTTCCAATTAACTGACCCTCTTCGCGACCTTTTTTTTCAAATAAAACNCTGACNTTACGGCCTATCATAGAAGCTTGCANGTTGCGTTGTTGCGTTGAAAGCAANGCCTGTANCTCTTGNAGTCGTTCATCGGCAAGTGCNGGATCAATTTCAGATTTTTCAGCTGCTGGTGTTCCAGGACGCGCAGAGTATTTAAACGAATAGGCTTGGCCATATCCAACCCTACGAACAAGATCTAAAGTTTCAGNAAAATCTTGATCAGTTTCACCGGGAAACCCAACTATAAAATCCCCAGATAATAATAGATCTGGCCTAGCTTTGCGTATACGGTCTATAAGTCTAAAGTAACTTTCCCTTGTATGTTTGCGGTTCATAGCTTTTAAGATTCGATTGCTGCCCGACTGCACCGGAAGATGTAAATAAGGCATCAGTTTTGAACATGTGCCGTGTGCCTCAATCAACGCATCATCCATGTCATTCGGGTGGCTGGTTGTGAAACGAATTCTTTCAAGACCTTTAATCTCTGAAAGTTGCCAAATTAACCCAGACAGCCCATTAACATGTCCGTTATAGGCATTTACATTTTGTCCCAGCAGGGTGATTTCTTTTACACCACGATCGACCAATTCAAAGGCTTCATTAAAAACCTTTACGGCCGAACGGCTAACTTCGGAGCCTCGAGTATAGGGAACTACACAAAACGCACAAAATTTGTCGCAACCTTCCTGAACCGTTAGAAAAGCTGTAGGTCCGCGTTTGGCTTTTGGTCGCTTCACCAGGTGGTTGAATTTGTCTTCTTCCGGAAACTCTGTATCCAAAGCTCTTTTTCCCGTTTGGATATAAGCCTCCATTTTTGGGAGATTATG
>NZVF01000045.1 GCA_002698165.1 Planktomarina sp.
CATAAGAAAACAAGGAACTGGAACTTTTGTTGCTAGACCATCTTTGCAAAGAAAAACAGCAAAGTTACAAAGTTTTTCAGANGGGGTTGCACGTCAAGGTAAGGTTGCAACCCAGAAAATACTATCNATNANNGATGCAACTGANACACATTGTAAATCGTTTGGGTGCTTTGAAAGCTGNAAGTGTATCGTTCGANTGCGNTTGGTGGANGGAATAACTACNTCATTACATACNTCTNTAATTCCNAAAGCNATAATTGAATCTTTTTCTCAACATGAACNAGATAATTTGAGNGTAGATACTNNATCCGAATTNTCATTATATGANGCATTTGAATCGGCAGGTCATACAATAAATAGTGCGAATGAACGGGTCTCATCAAGGTTAATTTCTAATAAAGAAGCTGAGATTCTTTCGNTGGTTTTACCTGCTGCAGTAACAGTAGTGTTTCGTACAAGTTTCAACAAAACTGGAAGACTCATCGAGGCATCCGAGGCAATTTATTTAAGTGATTTCTATTCCTATGAAGTGAATTTAGCTCGTGGGGTAGCAAATATAGTATCAATGAAATGAAACTATTAATATTAACTAAGAAAGGGCAATAAAATGATTAAAAAATCGATATTTGTGGGTATCTCAGCTGTTTCGATGATGTTTGCAACATCAGTAATGGCTAATGACTCTCCAGCAGCGCTTATTATTTCTCAAGGTGGTTTAGGTGATGGATCATGGAATGATACTGCATATGCTGGATTTACTGCAGGTCTGGCGGCAACTGGATTGGAAGGAAGACCTATTGAGTCCAAGGATGTTGTAGCACAAGGTGAAGAGATAATGCGTAGGGCAGCTGATGGTGGCTTTGGGTTGATTATGAGTTTGGAGTGGATTCATGGTGAGCCAATGGAGAACCTTGCAAAAGATTATCCTGACGCAAATTGGGTGATAATGAACCAAACAAGGACAGGTGATAATGTCGCATCAGTAGTTTTTGGTGAGCATGAGGGATCATACCTCGCGGGTGCCTTAGCGGCTCAGGTGACAACGGATACTTCTATACCTGGAATAAATAAGGAAGCTATAATTGGTGTTATCGGTGGATTTAAAGCACCTGGTATTGATAAATTTATTGTTGGTTTTATCCAAGGAGCAGAAGCAATAAATCCTGATATTGAAGTTAAGGTTGCATATTCAGACAGCTTTGGNGATCCAGCTAAAGGGCAGCAGATGGCTTTAGCGATGTTTGAAGGTGGAGCAGACATTGTTTATCAGGTTGCTGGTGGTACNGGAATTGGAATAATTGAAGCAGCTAAAGCCGAAGGGCATTACGCAATTGGGGTAGATACGGACCAAGATTCAATGGCTCCAGGACACGTTCTTACATCAATGTTAAAGCGTGTAGATGTTGCGGTTGAGAATATTGTAAAAAGCCATGCTGCGGGTAACTTCCCAGGTGGGGAGGTCATCAGTTTTGGTTTGGTTGAGAATGGCGTAGCTTTGTCTGAAATGAAGCATACAAAGCACTTAATTCCATCATCATATCTGNCAAAAGTGGCTTCTTTAAAAGCTGAAATAATAGCAGGAAATATTGATGTTTGGGATGTGTCAACCCAAGGTTACCCATCATTTTTTGAATAGTATTTTTAAAGACCGGAGGTTATACCTTCGGTCTTCTATTTTTTAATTTTTATAATGAGAAACCCGTGAAAAAGAAGACTGAGGCGCTTCAGGCTAAGAATATTCACAAATCGTATGGCTTNGTTAAAGCCAATGATGGTATNGATTTACAGATTTTTCCAGGAACTATTCATGCTCTTGTTGGTGAAAATGGTGCGGGTAAATCTACTTTAATGCGTATTTTNCAAGGAATTGAAAAACCTGATTTGGGGGAAGTTTTTGTTGATAATGAAGCGGTAAATTTTACNAACCCCAANCAAGCTTTNAAAATGGGAATTGGGATGGTTCATCAAGAGTTTATGATGGCTCCAGATTTATCATTATTAGAAAACTTGATTTTAGGGGAAGAGCCACTCCAAAATAATTTAGGGGTATTTTCTANAGTTAATTGGACNCAAGCGCGAGCAGAAGGNGATGAATTAGCAAGAAATATTGGAGTTTCNATAGATTGGGATAGAAAAGCTAACAGTACGCCAGTGCATATTTTGCAATTTGTAGAAATAATAAGGCTTCTCAGGAGAGGGTGTCGAATTATTATTTTAGATGAACCAACCGCCGTCCTCGCTCCACCTCAGGTTGAGGAATTATTTAATCTTTTAAGAAAGCTGAGCAAGTCTGGCACGACTATAATATTTATAAGTCATAAAATAAATGAGGTAGTTGCGATTGCTGACTACGTGTCGGTTATGCGTCGGGGAAAAATCTCATTTTCAAATACCATTGATAATACTTCAATTTCAGAAATTGCGTTTCATATTGTTGGTGATAATGAAAAAAATGCGAAAAACTTAAAGGGGTCTGATAAAAATATTGGGGATATTTTGCTGGAGATAAATGATCTTTCCTCAAATACAATTGACAAATCTCAAGAGTTAAGTGCCATTTCTTTAAAATTACATTCTGGGCAGATTGTAGGTGTTGCTGGAGTTTCGGGTAATGGCCAAATTGAGTTATTGGAATGTGTCATAGGATTACGAGGTGCCTCGGCGGGAAGTATAAATTTAAAAGACCAAAATATAACTCAACTTGGAGTTTTTGATAGGCGAAGATTGGGAATATCTTACGTGAGTTCTGATAGGGCAAATGAAGGGCTTAGCTTAAGTTCAAGTATCGAAGATAATATTATTGCAGGAAGTCACAGAAATTCACCAATTTCTAATGGCCATACCTTAAATAAAAGGATAATGAGGAAAACTGCAGTTGAAAGATTGGACAGGTTATCGGTTAAATATGGCAACCTCANNGAAACTGCATCNAGCTTGTCTGGNGGAAATCAACAGAAACTCGTTTTTGCTCGGGAAATTTCCAATGATCCATCTGTTTTNGTTNTATCTCAACCAACTAGAGGAGTGGATCTTAACGGAATAAAAGCCATTCATGATATAATAATAGACTTTGCTTCAAACGGAGGAGCCGTTTTAATAACATCTGAAGAGTTGGAAGAGTTACAAAAATTGAGCGATGAGATCATCGTTATTTCTAATGGTAAGTTAGTTGGCCGAGTTGATGGGCAAAACTCAGATATTAAAGAAATTGGTAGAATGATGGTTGTTCAAGGTGGTGGTAATGCTTAGTTCTTACGCNCAAAAGGGAATTGGCTTTGCTTTGCCATTAATTGTNGCNTTCTTANTNAGCGGTNTTTTATTGGTNATAATTGGTGAAAACCCAGTAAAAATCTACTCAATGCTTGTTNATGAATCNTTTGGATCNTCACGGAGGATAGCAGCNACATTATCAGCTTCTACACCNCTGCTATTTACAGCAGTCGCGACGGCAATTTGTTTCAGATCTGGNGCGTTTAATGTTGGCGTAGAAGGTGCATTTTTANTAGGTGGTNTAGGAGCAGTTTTTTGTGGNTTCTTTCTNCCTGTTCAACTGGGTCTATCGATAATACCAATTGCTATTATATTTGCTGGCATTTTGGGAGGGATTTGGCTTTATTTTCCAGGCTATTTATTGGCGAAATTTGAGGTTGATGAGGTGGTNTCAACTCTAATGTTAAACTTTATTGCAATAGCAATAACTGGATATCTAATTAATGGTCCTCTGCTATCTCCCACATCTGGTAACAACGTAACACCTGTTATTCATGAAGTTGCAAAGTTGCCCCGCTTGATGCCGCCCTCAACTCTACACGGTGGTTTCATTTTAGGATTAATTTCGGTTTTGATCTATGGTCTTTGGTGCAATAGANCATCGAGTGGTTTTGAAAGCGCCTTAATAGGTTTAAATCAACGGTTTTCACGAGCAGTTGGAATTTCAGTTCAAAAAACATTAATTCTGGTAATGGTTTTATCGGGGATAATTGGTGGGATAGGTGGCGCTTCACACGGTCTTGGGCAATTATATAGATTTAGTGATGGTTTTTCACCNGGCTATGGNTTNACGGGTATGGCTGTTGCGCTTCTTGCTCGAAATTCACCAATTGGGATAATAGCTGGATCAATACTGTTNGGGGCGCTTGCTTCAGCTGGAACGACTATTCAGCTTTTTTCCGATATTCCGTTAGATTTGATAAATATTATCCAAGGGACTGTCATGATTTTTGCTGTTATTGAAATAGCCCGGTTGTCATTAAGAAAAAAAATACGAGCTGAATTATGATATTTGAGCAAATTATAGCAGCAGGAATGATCCTTACCACGCCTATATTGCTTACTGCGATGGGTGGNCTCGTAAATAAACAGGCTGGTATTGTAAATATCGGTCTTGAAGGCAAGATGCTTAGTGGAGCTTTTGCCGCTGTAATNATTTCTTCATTTACAGGNAGTTGGTTATTAGCAGTATTGGGAGCTGCATTTATTGGCGCGATTATTGGCTTAATATTTTCTTTTACCATTACACGAGCTGGCGCTAATATGATTGTTGCAGGCTTAGGTCTTAATGTTCTCTTGGCGGGTATTTTAGGNTTTATACTAAATTGGAGCTTCAATTCTTCGGGGACATTACGTATGCCTAACGTAGTGCTANTGCCTAAGGTTTTNCCTGAACAAGTCCAAATAATTCCAATTTTTGGAAAAATGTTAGCTGAACTGGATCCCTTAACCATTTTTGCTTGGTTAACTGTAATTANATTGCCTTTCTTATTAACCAATACAAAAATTGGATTGTGGATAAGGGTGACTGGAAACGCCGAAAAAGTTTCTCATTCGGTTGGAATAAGATTTAAAAATATCCAAGACTTCTCAACANTTGTTGCAGGCTTTTTTTCTGGTCTTGGTGGTGCGCATTTAGGTCTATTTTCAATAGGACTATTTAATGAGGGGTTGACTGCTGGCCGAGGGTTTATAGCTCTAGCAGCTTTTTATTTTGGTAGAGATAGGCCAGTTGCTACAGCGTTAGCTTGCCTATTATTCGGTTTTTTAGATGCTACTCAGATAAGAATGCAGACTATCGGACTACCTCCTAAATTAATTGGAATGATACCTTACTTGATGGTATTATTAGCTTTAATTATTTCAAGTATTAGAAAACATCAAAGGACAGCCAAATGAAAACTGCTCTTGTCGTAATTGATATGCAAAATAGCTTTCTTCATAAAGATGGAGAAAACTATTATCAAAGGTCTGAAGAAATTGTAGATAATGTTTCTCTTTTGATAAAAAAGGCAGAGGAAAATAACGCTTACATAATTCATATTTCAGATGAACACAGAGAAGGGTTTAATGACTTCGAGCAAAAGCAATTGCCTGCCCATTGTGTAAGTGGAACTTTTGACGCTCAGTTTTTTGATAATTTTGGCCCTAATAATAGAGATAATGAAATTGCAATTACAAAAAGAAGATATAGTGCATTTTTTGCAACTGATCTTGAATTATTTTTAAGAGAGCAAAAAATAGAAACTTTAATTCTTTGTGGCGTAAAAACAAATCTCTGCGTTCGAGCCACTGCGCAAGATGCATTTGCGCATGGTTTTAAAGTAATTTTGGTCGCAGACGCGACCAATTCCAATCGGGCACATCTCGAGAAGGCATCCATAGAAGATATCACCAGGTATTTTGGAACCGTTGTAAAAACAAGAGATGCAGTGGGTTTGTTCGAATGAAACATCTCGTGGTAACTGGGTATGCTAGCTTGGATTATATAGTCAATTTGTCGGGGCAAATGAAAGTTGATGAAACTACAATTATAAAAGATCGCCCTGAAGGGCCTTGGTTTCGGATTGGTGGATGTCCAACATACATAGCTAAAGCAGTTAAAACATTAGAACAAAGTGCGACTCCTATTATGTGGATTGGTTCCGATGAGGGTAGCTCAAGCATTGTTGATTCATTGGTTGACGCTGGTATCAGTACAGATGGTTTAGAGGTTATAAAAATAAATAAAACGCCAACTGCTATAATGATTTATCAACCAGATGGTTCTTCATTTTGTCTTTATGATCCAGCATTCCCAAAACAGGAAAAGTTAAATTCAGCGCAAATTAAATTGATTCAAAATGCAGATTTTGTTTGCTTAACCGCCGGGCCTGGGCACTTACAAAATCAAATATTTTCAGAAATATCAAAAGAGGCGAGAGTGTATTGGGCTGTAAAAAATGATCCGAGTTGTTTTGACGGAAATTTATGTGAGAAGNTTTCAAAACGGGCCGATGTNATTTTTTGCAATGCANCNGAGCGTAAATTAATTTCAAGNACAAATGCAACTATTATAGAAACACATGGAAAAGAGGGTGTTTCTATAATTTGTGAGAAACGCAAAACTCATATTGAAACAAATCCGGTTGATACTTTTGATACAACAGGAGCNGGTGATACCTTTGCGGGGGCATTTATCGCTGCTGAAATGTCGGGAAGAAAAGATCCTAATGATGCTGCGAGAGTAGGTTTGGAAGCGGCTGAGTCACTACTAATTGAACGAAAAGGAAAAATAAGAAAATGAAAACGGCATGGTATTTGGGGCATTCAGAAAATCAAATTTCGGATAGAGCCATATTAGTTGGTGACCCTGACAGAATAGATCGTATTGCTGAATTATTAGCTGAACCTGAGTTTTTACCGCCAAAACGAGGACTTAGGACTGTNGTGGGAACTTATAACAATATCGAAGTNACNGTAGTNGCTTTTGGCATGGGCTCACCAATAGCAACGATAGTTTTACATGAGCTTGCAGACCTTGGAACAAAAATATTTCTAAGAATAGGTACAGCGATGCATTTTCCACCTGCAGTTCCGGGTAATTATTTGATCAGTGAAAACGCTATTTCTTTTGAAGGTACGTCTTCTTCTTATTATGATGGCAAAATACCAGTCGATGCTGACAAAAATCTTGTAAAAAAGTTGATGAAAACAGCTGATAAGTTACATCAAAAAGCTCTTCCTGGGACTTTTGCAACTTTTGATGCTTTTTATAGAGATATGTTTAGTATGGATGNAGATGGTAAGATAAGAGTATCAAAAATTAGAAAAGAGCTTATCAATGANTCCGTTTTGGCGACAGATATGGAAACCTCAGCATTACTCGCTGCTGCCAAAGCATTGAAGGTAGATGCTGCGACTCTTTGTTTNGGTACTGTATGTGGAATTAGTCAAAAAAAATTAGATGCAATTTCACTTAAGAATTTAGAAAAAGTAATGTTTGAAATTGCGCTAAAAGCAATAACCTCAGACTAGAAGGAAGGTGAANAATGGGTGAAAATTCCAGAGAATACCTCAACATATTAATAGAACGCCTACAAAATGTAGCTGATAGTCAAATAGAAGNCATCGATAAAGCGGCTGAAATTTGCGCTGAAAGCATATTAAATGATAAGCTTGTNTTCACCTTCGGCACCGGACATGGATCATTTGCTGCAATGGAAATGTTCCCAAGAACAGGTACTGTTACTGGTTTTAGACCTATTGTAGAAAGCTCNATGATATCTTTTCATCGTGTTCTAGGNGATGGTGGCGCNAGGCAATATAGATTTATTCATTCNCAAGAGGGATATGGGGATGCAATATTGGCNTCACATCAATTAGATTCTAAAGANACNATGTTGATATTNTCACATTCTGGCTTGAACGCAGTAACNTTAGATATTGCNGTGGCTGCAAAAAGATATGGAATGAAGTTGATTGGCGTAACNTCAATTCCCCATTCNTCNTCTACACCNTCNAGACANTCATCTAATAAGAGACTTTTTGAAATAGCNGATGTTGTAATNGATACTGCCGTNCCNAAGGGNGATGCTGTTATTGAAATTGAAAATATGAAAGGNAAAACTGGNGCCACTTCAACTTCTATAGCGATAGCAATTGGACACGCAATAAANGTAGCAACGGCGGAAAAGATTGTAGCAGCGGGTNGCGATCCGTTTNTAATGGTAAGTCCTAACACAACTGAAAAAGAGAGTGCCACCAAGCAAAATGATAAGAATTATGCAGAATTATGGCGTAGATTGCGAATGAGGTAGCTGTAAGATGGATAGAGGTTTCTTTATTGATGGCGAGTGGTGTAAAATTAAAGGTTGTGATGTATTTGAAATAATGAATCCAGCAAATGGCCAACGTATTGGCTCAACAGCTCTTGGAACAGCCGAAACGATAGACCGGGCTGTGGATATTGCAAATTCAGTATTTCGTAATTTTTCTAAGATGTCAGCAAATGAAAGAGCTGATATTTTACTTAAAGCTGCAGATAACATTGAATTAGTAGCTGATAATATGGCTGAATTACTAACCAAGGAGCAGGGGAAACCAAAATCAGATAATTTAAAAGAAATTATATTTGGAGCTGAGGTTTTAAGGTATTACGCAGGTGAAGCAGTAAGAGTTTATGGGTCAATCAGNCCTGCNTCNTCNTCAAATATCAGAAATNTNGTAAATTATCATCCTGTTGGTGTNGCAGGTGCAATTGTTCCATGGAATTACCCTATTGATCTTTATTGNTGGAAAATNGGNCCNGCGATTGCNGCAGGTTGCCCAATTATAGTTAAAAGTCCNCACGAAACCCCNTTAGCNATNAAAATGTTNGTAGATTGTATACATAGCGCTGGTCTNCCAAAAGGTTGCNTGGCTGACATACCTGGNTTAGGACCCANCGCAGGNGATGCTTTGGCAAGACATCCAAAAATCCGCATTCTATCGGCCACGGCCTCAATTGCAGCTGGACAGTCAATAACCCGTGCATCAGCAGGTAATCTAAAGAGACTATGTTTGGAATTAGGTGGGCACGCTCCATTTATTGTAATGCCTGATGCGGATCTTAAGGAAGCTGCGATAGCGGCTCATAGAAGGTCTTTTTCTAATATGGGTCAAATATGTATAACAGTTAACAGAATATTAGTTCATAAGTCATGCCATAAGGAATTTGTTTCAATTTTGGAGGAGCTAACCACAAATACCATTATTGGAGATGGATTGGATAAAGAAATTGCGTATGGCCCGGTGTTGAATTCATCGGTATCTGATAGAGTTAAAAATCAAATTAAAGACGCTCTTTCTAAGGGTGGAAATTTGATTTCAGGTGGATTTAAGCCTACAGAACAGCACTTAATAAACGGAAATTTTTTTAGACCAACACTTATTGATAATGCTCCACTTGATAGCTTGCCAATGACTGATGAAAGCTATGGTCCACTGGCAGCAATCGCTTCATTTGAAACTGAAAATGAGATGCTGGAAATGGCAAATGGGCTTGAATACGGCCTCGCGGCTTACATTTACGGAGCTGATTTAGAAAGAGTATGGTTATTAGCTGAACAACTTGATTTTGGCGCAGTAGGAATAAATGTGAATGATACTAGTGAGTTGCAAGCACCTTTTGGTGGTTGGAAAATGAGTGGTGTTGGTCGTGAGTTAGGTCCTGAAGGACTTATGTCATACCTTGAGCCAAAACATTTAAAGATGAAGCTTGGATAGTAGCATATTACATATTTATCTCGTGGGCCTAAACGTGGGCTCGAAGTAAATTATTATAGATTAACTTTATATAAATCAATAACTTAACTTGGTCCTTTGATTGAGCCACCTTTAGCGGTTCCAAGACGGATAAGTTCTATCTCAAATTTTCTCAAGGTTAATCCAAATCTTTGCGCATTAGTAAATAATTGCCACCATCTTTTGATCCTGGAAAAGGTATTACTGGCCTGCGGTCTATTTCTACATAATCATTTTTTTCATAAAACCCTAAAGCAATGGTATTTTCGTCCTCTACCTGTAAAGCTATTTTATTTGCCCCTGTGGTTTTTGCTATTTTTTCCACCTCACATAACAAATGTATAGCGTAACCCATGCCTCTGTATTCTGGTAAAATAGAGATAGCCTGTAAAAGCCAACACCCGCTTGCCCCCTTTTCAAGCTCCATTATAGGGTGAAAATATTTAGGGATACTGTTAAAATCTGGGTCCTTATATGGTTCCTGCACAACAAAGCCTAGAAAAGCACCAATTAATTTATTGTTTGATTCAGCTACATACCAGTTTTTGAAATATAGGTTACTACTATCGTCAGTCCTAATCCTCTCTCTGCCGAATTCAAAAGATGACTGCCCCTTTTCAGCAAAGTTTCCCCATCCCCACGCTGATAAACCACGCGCAGCCATATCCATACAAAGTGTAAGATTTGTGCTATCACTTTCAGATGCTTGTCTGATTTGTATGAAATTTTTCATATATAATCCACTCAATAGAAATTGTTTTTAATAACGACGTATACGTTCTTTTATTAGTTTTTAAAGTGATGTCAAAAAAATTGGATTTTACACCTGGAAATCTATTAATAGCCTTGTTAGACAATTCAAGCAGTTCCACGCTAAAGCTTTAGGCAGACAGGGGGTTGATCCGTCAGATTGACAAATTTAAACTTGATTTTTTTCTTTAAAATTCTAGATGACGATCAACAATCAAAACAATTTAATCCGAAAGATGCTTCTATGAAAGCTGTGTTATCATCATTAACTTTTTTTATAATGAATGTTTTATTGCCATATTCAAGTTGGGCGGAAGAAAGTGGTAAATTTTCAGTAGGGTTAGCTTATATAAATGGATCTTCAATTTACTCAAATA
>NZVF01000046.1 GCA_002698165.1 Planktomarina sp.
ATTCTATTTTTTAATTGGGTGAATCCTAAGTTGAGTGGTTGGAATAGATTTGGGTAGGATGGACTAGCCATAACGGACCTCTCCTTAATATAAGCAGTATTAAACAATCATTTCGCTATAGGTTTGCAAGCGTGCCGTAGCGGAAGCATTATTCTAAAAGCCCTGCTTCACTTAGAACCTTTCTTGCGACACGAAAACATTCCAGTGACTGTGGGACACCACAATAAATCCCAATTACGTGTATTATTGCGCGAATTTCTTCTATTGTGACACCATTATTAAGAGCACCTTTACAGTGGATTTCCCATTCGTGCATTTTCCCTAGTGCCCCAATCATGGACAGGTTCATCATTGATCTAGTTTTCGCGTCTATAGTATCATCGCCCCAACCAAACCCCCAGCACCAAGCAGTCATTGCTTCTTGAAATGGGCGAGTAAAATCGTCTGCTGCAGATAAATTTTTTACTACATACTCTTCTCCAAGTGTTGATTTGCGCTGTTCTAAGCCTTTCAAAAACAGGCCTTCATCGAAGTTACTCATGATTTTTTCCTATATTCTCATCTATAATAGTATAATTAACTGCTGATAACTTAACCAAGTTATCAGCACTCNGAAAGGNTNAGAAATGNGGCATNAATATTATGATCAGGCTTTAAAAACTTTCATGGTGGGAGTTCACGCTGCGGACCCTGTTTCGACAGTTAAACGCGCCTTAAATGGATATGAAGAAANACCTACAATAATATCGGTNGGCAAGGCAGCGGTTAAGATGATGAGTGCAGCAAATGAAGCTTTAGATGATTTTGCGGATGCTATTGTGGTAACGAATAGTGAGAATTTTCANGANATTGAAGGGGTTAAAATATTNATTTCAGGTCATCCAATTCCTAATGAAAATGGAATTACGGCAGGNCAGGCGGNTNTAAAAGCGGNAAAAGACGCATCTAAAGTCCGTAGGNCCATCCTTTGTTTGATATCCGGTGGAGGATCAGCATTATTACCTGCACCTCGNGATGGTATTTCATTAAAAGAAAAAATTGAGTTGAACTCGGTANTGTTAGCAAGCGGGGCAGACATAAAAACTATTAATCTCATTCGTCAGAAATTGTCCTTGCTAAAAGGAGGTGGTTTGCTGNGGTATGCAAAACCAAGCCACGTGACAGGTTTGATCCTGTCCGATGTCGTTGATGATGATTTGCGTGTAGTTTCGAGTGGTTTGACGGCATCTGGCATAGGGAGCCGAGAAGAGGCCTGTCAGGCTCTTAAAGCTTTAGGTGTTTGGGAGCAAATATCTATTNCGATAANGTCGTTATTAGTCGCAGNTGAAGAGNTGGACGAGTTTCCAATAGCAAANAATATTCTAGTGGGTTCAAACANATTGAGCCTGAATGCGATGTCNTCATNTTGNCCNTCTGCTNTTGTGCATCATGCTCCATTAGTTGGAGATGTTGCTAATGCCGCTGTTCGNGTNGCATCAGTTGGNCGCGGAATTCANCTTTTNGGNGGAGAAACCACTGTAAAGATAAATGGAAAAGGAAAAGGNGGACGAAATCAAGAACTCGCTTTAAGGGTAGCGCTGTTGGCCGATGAACGAGGTTGGAACGAGCCATGGCTATATCTACAGGCTGGAACTGATGGGCGTGACGGCCCTACAGATGCAGCGGGAGGCGTTGTATGTGACGCCACCATAAAAACATTAAAAAGCAAAGGAATTGATCTTAAACAAAGTTTATCAAATAATGATTCTTATAACGCCTTAAAGCANGCAGATGCGTTATTAATTACTGGCACCACCGGCACAAATGTTGCTGATTTGGGAATTTTGATAAAAGGTTGATAACTTTTGGCTTTTTGATAAAGCTCCATGAACAAATTCNATTGTTATCATTTGTCGTTAGGANAAAATGCTTCCTGTTTGCTATAAATTTGACAGNCTATTTTTTTGGAACTGAGTTTGGACCGAACTATTCGAGATAATCTGGCAAAGAGTGCCCGTTTTAGCGTGGCGCCAATGATGGCTTGGACTGACACCCATTGCCGTTATTTTCATCGATTGATTTCTAAAAAATCTTTACTCTANACAGAAATGATTACGGCTCCAGCATTNGTTTTAGGAGGGGCANTNCACTTATTAGAGTTTAATGCTGAAGAATATCCTGTGGCTTTACAGTTGGGNGGTAGTGATCCGAAACAATTAGCCGAAGCAGCCTCTATTGGTGCCAGATATGGATATCCAGAAATTAATTTAAATCTAGGTTGTCCGTCAGATCGGGTGCAATCTGGCATGTTTGGTGCGGTTTTGATGACCCAACCTGATTTAGTTTGTCAGTGTCTNGAGCAAATGAANGTTTCTTGTAGTGCCGAAATTACAGTAAAATGTAGAATTGGCGTGGATGACCAGGTGTCTGAAGATACNCTTCCCAGATTTTTGGAAATGATAGAAAGCACTGGGGTTGGNCGCGTNGCAATTCATGCACGCAAGGCATTCCTTAAAGGGCTAAGCCCAAAAGAAAATCGTGACATACCCCCATTAGATTATTTCTTGGTTCGAGAAATGAAACNTGCTTTCCCGAACTTGCATATTAGTGTCAACGGCGGGGTTAATAACTTGTTTGAAGCGAAACAGCATTTATCANATGGCCTTGATGGGGTAATGATTGGCCGGGCTGCGTATCATAATCCCTACAAAATACTTGGGCCTGTTGATAACGACATATTTGGTTATGAATATTNCACCTCTGCTACTGAGATTGGTGCATCAATGATACCCTATATTGAAAAGCANTTGAAGTGTGGAGGACGCTTGCACCAAGTAACCCGGCACATGTTTGGACTGTTTGCTGGCCAACCAGGTGCCCGCCATTGGAGGCGTCGACTTTCTGAGATTGGAAGTTTGGCGAACGCTAGCCTAGATGATTATTTATGTCTTTTAAAAGAAATAAAAGAAANTGCGAATGCACATATAGAATTGGAAAAAACTTGATAGAGCTTCCCGTTCTCTTACCTGTTCTACTTAGCCTAGTTGTAATTGGCGCTTTTGCAGGGTTTTTGGCAGGTTTACTTGGTGTGGGTGGGGGCATTGTGCTCGTTCCGTCATTTTTTTACGCATTTCAATCCCTTGGTTTTGATGGACCCCAATTGATGCAGGTTTGTTTGGCAACCTCTTTAGCAACAATTATTGTAACGTCTCTTCGTTCAATGCAAAGCCATAATAAAAAAGGATCCATAGACTGGGAATTATTACGAAAATGGAGCCCTGGGATTTCTATTGGNGCCACCTGTAGTGTCNTGCTCGCAGCAAATTTAGGGTCCGCTTCCCTACAGCTAATCTTTGGGGGGCTTGGAGCTCTAATTGGAATTTACCTCACTATTGGTAAACAAACATGGTATTTAGCTGAAAAGATGCCAGAGGGTATTCTACGATGGGCCCTGAGTGGTATTTTAGGNAGTCTATCCGTGCTTTTGGGTATAGGGGGTGGATCNTTAGGAGTGCCTTTAATGTCACTTTATCGTATTCCAATTCACATGGCGGTCGGAACTGCATCGGGTTTTGGCCTTGCAATTGCGGCTCCATCAGTAATTATTTGGGTTTTTATTTCTGTTGACGCTCCGGGTCTGCCTTTTAATTTTGGGGCGGTAAATGTTCCTGCCTTCCTTCTTATAATCCCGATGACTTTCATATTTACACCTTTTGGCGCAAAGGTGGCTCATCGGATGGATGCAAAACCACTTAAAAGATTGTTTGGTATCTTTTTGTTGGTAGTTGCAATTAATATGATGTCAAAAGTACTATGGAGTTGAGATCCTTAAAAAATCATGGCTGGGTAAAATTTAGTCATGATCCCGGTATTTTAGATTGGGTTAATCATGTGCGGCCTGCAGCCGCCAAGATAGCCGAAGATCCTGAAAATAAAGCCCTATGGTTGCGTCACGGTAAGACATGGTTTGTAGGGGTAAATGCTCTGAAAAATGATAAGAATGGGCGCCTCGGCTGGGGTCCTCCGCTAAATGGCGCAGTATCAAAGTTTATAATTGAAGAGCATGGTGAAATTGCTCTTGATTGTGCACAAATCTCAGTAGTTTATCCGGGGTATCCAGCGTTTGATGGAACAGACAGCGAGGTAGCTCACAAATATAGAAAAGACCGTTGTGCAGCGCACGTAGATGGATTGCGCCCTGAGGGCTCTCAGCGTCGGCGGTTTATACATGAACCGCATCAATATGTTTTAGGTTTGCCGCTATCTTCCGCTAACATTGAGGCGAGTCCAATGGTTATATGGGAAGGGAGCCAACATATAATTCGGGCCGCCTTCAAATCTGTATTAGATCAAAAGCCAATAGAAAAATGGTCTAAAATTGACTTAACTCAGGTTTATCATGAGGCACGGAGAAAATGTTTTAAGCAATGCAAACGAATATCCATTATCGCCAAACCTGGCGAATGCTATCTCGTTCATCGGTTAGCACTCCATGGCATTGCCCCTTGGGAGCACGCCGCATCGAATAGTGATAGAGGTCGAATGGTGGCCTATTTCAGACCTCAAGGCGATGGTAATTTAATCAATTGGTTAAACGGATCTTATTAAATAAACAGTAAAGTATACAAAGTAGCCAAGATCAGTTTGTATTTTTGCTTATACTAATGTTCTACTACGGCGACCACCTCTACGTTTTTGAATTCGATGTGCTCGCCCTGGCAAGTCTTTCATAAGAGTTGAGCGTTGCTCGGGGCTTAATTTTGACCATTCAGCAACCTCTTCAATTGAGCGATAACAACCTACACAAATTCGCTCTGTCGGGTGTATCGCACAAATTTTGATGCAGGGACTATCAATTTCATCCCTATTCCATAATCGATTGCCCGTTTTCTCTTTCATTTTCCTGCCCGGATGTGGTTGGCACGATCAAGTGCCCCTTGTAGGATATAACCAGCAGCTACATGATCAATTACCTCAGCGCGACGTTTGCGGGTCGTATCCGCCTCCAACAATACACGTTCAGCCGCGACTGTAGATAAACGCTCATCCCAAAACCCGATGGCAACGTCAGTTAAAGTGGCAAGGTTTTTTGCGAAGGCTCGGGTTGATTGGCATCTAGGCCCTTCAGAACCATCCATATTCAGCGGTAAACCAAGAATAATTGCCCCAATTTCTCGTTTCTTGGCTTCGAGAAGTAAGGTTTGCGCATCATATGAAAATTTTTTGCGCTTCAGGGTCAAGAGAGGGGTGGCTGATCTTAGCAGTCGATCAGAGACTGCTATTCCGATTGTCTTAGTTCCCAGATCAAGACCCATCCATGCATCAGTAACTTTTGCGTGAGTTAGGACGTCTGTTATGTCGTTACAAATCATTTAACGATTCCAGCTGAAATTGCAGCTTGGTGGAGAATTTCTAAATCACTTTGCTGCTCGGCAAATAAAAGCAGCGCTTTTGTAAGCGTATTTTTCGCCTCAATTTTATTGCCTAGAACCGCATAGGAATAAATAAGTCGCGCCCAATCTGAACTTGGACCTCCATCTGTCTCCAATCTGCTTGCTAGTCCCGCAACCATACCGGTAATCATAACTTCTTGTTCTTCGGTTGTCAGAGCGAGAGCGCTTTCAACATCTTTTGTGGTTGGTCCCTTAGGTTCTGTAGGCTGATAATCGACGCCAGCTACTAAGGCAAGATCAACAATAGCCCCTCGAATTAAAGGTATGTAGGGTGCATTTTCTGGTCCAGTTTCCAAGAGCTTGCGCCAAATTGAAAAGGTACGATCTGGTCTACCAATCTGATCAAAATAAACCCCCATCCGAAATAGAGCTAATTTATTTTCAGGGTTCCGACCTAACGCTTGTTTTAATGCCTCTTCGGCCATAGGTGATATGTATCCATCAGCTGCCATAATCAAGAGCTCGGAGTAAGTATACCATTCGTCCGAAGTTGCATTTTCTTTTTTAAGATTCAAAATATTTTTTTGTACTGCATAAGCATTTGCATAATTTCCCAACCGACTTTCAGACTTTGCTAAAAGTTCAAGGCCCGTTAAATCGTTTGGTCTTAATTTTAACGCTGTCCTGAGATCCTCTACCAAACTGACATAGGTAGGATCTTGGTCAAACATGTTATTGGGAGCAATTTCTTCAGCCTCTAATTGGCTTTTTCTGTTTGCACGCAAATACTCTGATTGGGCATACCGATCTGCTATTGGTAAGTCTGGTTGCCCAGGAGCACCAAGTTGAGAGTAAATTAAGGCGCCCAGCAAAAAGGCTAGGATAATGATAAATGGCAAAACCCAGCTCTTATGATTGTCATATTTAAGATCCTTTGAAGGCTGGTGTTGTGCGGCTTTAATCATACGTCTTCCTATTTCGGCACGCATGGACTCAAACTCATCATCTGCAACCAAACCCCTGTCGCGATCTGTCTCAAGGCCACGCATGTGCTCCGCGTAAATATTAACTTCATTGCTAGCATTTGTTTCAAATCTGCGAATACGTTGAAGAAAAAGTGTGCCGAGAAGCAGCAAAATAAAAATTAAAAAAAGTGCTGCAATTATCATCATTACCCTCGACAGCCACCATGGTAGATTTAACTAATGACAGTTTCTCTTATCGCTCTATATAGGTTTCGATGATGTCGCAATGATTCCAAACTACGGCGTTCGTGGATTGTAAAAACTACTTGGCATCAGAGATAACCGTCGCGAAAACTCAAGAGAGATTCTCTATGAAACGATTTTCAGTATTTGCAGTAGCCCGCGAAGCCATGCGCCAACACAATGGCTGGGGTCGTACATGGTCAAATCCAGAACCTAAAAAATCTTATGAGGTTATTATTGTTGGTGCAGGGGGCCATGGACTGGCCACTGCCTACTATCTTGGTAAAAATTTTGGAATTACTAATGTTGCGGTGATTGAAAAGGGCTGGCTTGGTGGTGGAAACACAGGGCGTAATACGACAATCATTAGATCAAATTATCTACAAGACCCCTCAGCCGCACTGTATGAAAAGTCTCGTTCTTTGTATGAGAATCTTAGTCAGGACCTAAACTACAACTTAATGTTTAGTCCACGGGGCTGTATGATGCTGGCGCAAACACAACATGAAATGCGGGGTTACAAACGGACAGCGCATGCGAATTCACTGCAAGGCGTAAAGACTGAATTCATTGGTCCCGAACGAGTAAAAAAACTGTGCCCAATTATGAATATTGATGGGCCGAGATATCCGGTTTTAGGTGCTCTTTGGCAGCCTAGAGCAGGATCTGCTCGTCATGACGCAGTTGCCTGGGGATACGCCCGTGCTTGCTCTGAAATGGGTATGCATATTTTGCAAAAAACTGAAGTCACAGGTATCACAAAAGATTCAGGTTGCGTCACGGGCGTGGAAACTTCTCGGGGCCATATTCGGTGCAAAAAACTTGGTATGGTTGTTGCTGGTCATGCCTCAGTGGTAGCTGAGATGGCGGGCTTCCGGTTGCCAATTGAATCTGTGCCATTGCAGGCTTTGGTTAGTGAGCCAATAAAACCATGCATGGATGTTGTTGTAATGGCTAATACTGTTCATGGTTACATGAGCCAATCTGACAAAGGCGAAATGGTAATTGGTGGTGGGACAGATGGTTACAACGCCTATACCCAGAGAGGTTCATTTCATCATCTGGAGGAAACCGTAAGGGCATTAATAGAGACTTTCCCGATGATATCGCGGTTAAAAATGTTGCGCCACTGGGGCGGTATAGTTGACGTCACTGGTGACAGATCACCAATCTTAAGCAAAACGCCTTTAGGAAACACATTTATTAACTGCGGCTGGGGCACGGGTGGTTTTAAAGCCATACCCGGTTCGGGTTGGGGTTTTGCTGAGCTTATGGCAAAGGGAGAAAGCCCACTCACAGCTGAGTTTGGACTAGATAGATTTAGAGCAGGACGCTTCGTCGATGAAAGTGTCGCTGCAGGGGTGGCTCATTAATGTTAAAATCTGGTGTCATGACCGATTATTTTAAACTGTGGCAAATAAACTTTATGCTATGCTTAATTGTTTAGGAGTTAACAGATGCTTGTCCTAAATTGTCCGTATTGTGGCGCTGATAAAGATGAAACCGAACTGACGGCGGGTGGAGAAGCGCATATAACACGTAGTGGCCCTGGTTCCTCTGATGAAGATTTTGAGGAATATCTTTTTGGGAGGGTCAATCCAAAAGGTTTGCATTTTGAAAGATGGAGATGCTCAGCTGGTTGTGGAAAATGGTTCCATGCTGCCCGTTGTACAGCTACCCTTGAAGTTTTTGGTACCTATAAAGCTCAGACAACAGAGCCTCCAAAAAATATCCAAGATGCAATTTCTATAAGGCGGCCTGGATGGTCTTGGAGATCCTTTTCATGATTTTTTTGAAATATAAAATTTATACCCATCTTAATAATGGATTTTTTTGATGAGTACTCGTTTAGCCAAGCTAGGGCGATTTATCGATCGAAGGAAAGTTATCCATTTTTCTTTTAACGGTAAAAAGATGACAGGTTTTGAGGGGGATAGCCTTGCCGCATCTCTATTGGCAAATGATCAAATGCTTGTAGGTCGGTCATTTAAGTATCACAGGCCAAGAGGCGTGGTTGCTTCTGGTGCCGAAGAGCCAAACGCCCTTATTAACCTTGGCGTTGGTGGATATTTTGAACCTAATGCGCGCGCTACTACAACTGAGACTTTTGATGGAATGGTTGCAGTCTCTCAAAATCATTTTCCGTCTTTAGAATATGACATTGGAGCTATTAATTCTAAACTGGCGAGATTTCTGCCAGCAGGGTTTTATTACAAGATGTTTATTCATCCCAGGTCATTTTGGAAATACATTTATGAGCCTTTTATAAGAAAATCTGCGGGGCTTGGAAGAGCTCCAAAAGACCGAGATTTGGATAAATATGAGCATTATTATCATCACTGTGAAGTGCTAGTGGTCGGTGGTGGTATAGCAGGTATACAAGCTGCTAAATCTGCAGCTGCTTCGGGCGTTAGGGTGTTGTTACTGGAACAAACTCCTCACTGGGGTGGCCGGGCTGTAGCCGATGGTGTCACGATTGATGATAATCCTGCTGAGGAATGGGTGAAAAGGACACTNTCTGAGCTTTCGACGATGGNAAATGTCGTCATGCGCAATCGCACTCAATGCTCCGGCATATATGACCACGGATACGCTCTTGGCTACGAACGCGTTGCCGATCATTTACCTAATGATAACATGCCGAGACATCGATTATGGCGAATTCGGTGTAAACAAATTATCTCGGCAACTGGCGCCATTGAACGGCCTCTGGCTTTCGCAGGAAATGATGTGCCAGGTGTTATGCTGGCTGCAGCCGTTCGAGATTATGTTGTAAATTACGGGGTGTCGCCTGGTGATCGTACTGTTGTGGTTACCAATAACGATGACGCTTATCGCACTGCCATTGCTTTAAACGATGCTGGCCTGAATATTCCTGCTATCATAGATGCGCGCCTTCAAGGAGGCGGAGCTTTAATGGAACAGGCGATCGCCGCTGGGATTAGGGTCGAGACTGGCTGTGCTATCGCCAAAGTCAAAGGTGCAAAGCGAGTTACTGGAGTGAGTGTCTGTTCTCAGGCGGGTGAAGGAAGTGAACTCAGTGAAATTTCATGTGATGTAGTGGCTATGTCTGGCGGTTGGTCGCCTGTTGTTCACCTTTGGTCTCATTGTGGTGGAAAACTTTTTTGGAGTGAGGACAAAGCAATGTTCTGTCCGGATCCAGATCATCCTCCTATTGGAGCCGATGGTAAAAAGTTTGTTAGTGCGGTGGGAGCTGCCAATGGTCATCTTGGTAGTGCAGAATGCTTACTTGATGCAAACGCCCAGGGATGTTCTGTCGCCATTGGGCCAGGCGGGCAGGCAAATGAAATTCCAGCTGCTAATGGCTCTGATTTGCTAGAAGCACCATTGCTGCCAGTCTGGTTAATGCCGCAGGGTGCAAATTATGACTTGCGTTCAAAATCGTGGCTTGATTTTCAAAATGATGTCAAAGTTAATGACGTTCAATTGGCGGCCCAAGAAGGATTTGAAAGTGTTGAGCACGCAAAGCGTTACACGACATTGGGNATGGCAACAGATCAAGGAAAATTGAGCAATATTAATGGCTTGGCAATTCTTTCGAATGCTTTGAATGTTAATATCCCAGAAGTGGGAACCACTACGTTCCGTCCTCCATACACGCCTATATCAATGGCTTCCTTGGCTGGAGAGGCTCGTGGAGAACTTTTTCAGCCTATCCGTAAAACGTCTATGCATGAGTGGCATGAGAGGCATGGAGCAAATTGGGAACCAGTCGCTGGTTGGCGGCGTCCTTTTGCATACTTACAAACGGGCGAAACAATAGATCAGGCGGTGAACCGTGAAGTTCTAAATACACGTGAAAACCTNGGCATTTTGGATGCGTCAACTCTTGGGAAAATNGTCGTCAAGGGAGTTGATGCCGGAAAGTTTTTAGACATGATGTATACAAACATGATGTCCAATCTGAAAATCGGGAGCTGCCGCTATGGCTTGATGTGTTCTGAAAATGGATTTCTCTCTGACGATGGGGTCGTTGCTCGTATCGACGAAGATACTTGGATTTGCCATACGACGTCAGGTGGTGCAGATCGTATCCACGCCCACATGGAGGAGTGGCTGCAAACTGAGTGGTGGAATTGGAAGGTTTGGGTGNTTAACCTAACAGAACAACTGGCCCAGATAGCTGTTGTTGGGCCAAACTCTCGTAAAGTTTTGGAAAAATTAGGGGGCATGGATGTGTCCCAAGACGCATTACCATTTATGAGATGGGCGGAAGGAGAAATTGGTGGAATTGCTTGCCGCGCTTACCGCATNTCTTTTTCTGGTGAGCTATCCTATGAAATAGCTGTACCTGCTAGCCAAGGTTTAAAGCTTTGGGAAAAGTTGANTGAAGCGGGAACCGAATTTGGTGTTATGCCNTACGGTACTGAATGTTTACATATTATGCGTGCTGAGAAAGGGTTTATCATGATAGGTGATGAAACTGACGGCACCGTTATTCCACAGGATTTGGGTTTGAGCTGGGCAATATCAAAAAAGAAAAAAGATTTTCTTGGGAAAAGGGCTCAACAAAGGTCGTTTATGGATAACCCAGACCGATGGCAACTTGTTGGACTTGAAACTTTAGACGGCTCTGTCCTTGAAGATGGAGCATATGCAATTGGTGTAGGAAAGAATGCTAACGGACAAAGCAATACCCAGGGAAGGGTCACATCGACATATTATTCACCGACCTTAAACAAAGGTATTGCTATGGGTTTAGTGCACAATGGCNCAAACCGCTTTGGTGAGGTTATCTCATTTACAAAAATTGGTGCTGAATCTGTAAAGGCAAAAATAGTTAACCAGGTATTTTTTGATCCAGAAGGTAACAAACAAAATGTCTGATAATAATTTTCAGGGTTATATCAAGATCAGACAACTTTCTAACCAAAGGATGTATACGCTTCGGGCTTCACTAAATTCTACCAAAATTAAATCTGTGATCAAATCGGTATTGGGAGTTCCCGTTCCTAAAATTAGGACATGTAGTGTTTATGGAAGGATATCTTTGGCTTGGATGGCTCACGATGAGCTCCTAATTATGGTAAACGAACCACAATCCCAAGTTTACAATGATTTACAGAAAAATTTAGTCAACCATCATGCTCTGCTATCAGACGTTTCAGATGCAAGAGTTGCGTTTGAACTAAGTGGACCGGCCGTCTGTGAAGTATTGGCTAAATTGACACCGATGGACACGCATTCAACAAAATTCCAAGTAGGCTCTTTTAAACGCACACGAATTGCACAAGTTACTGGTGCNGTTTACCGGCGCGATGAACAGGCTATCGTTTTAATTTGTTTTAGGTCTGTAGAACAATATATTTCGTCATTGCTACATGCTGCTGCTCAACAAGGTTCTCAAGTTTTTTAACTGTTTAGCTGTCANGAATGTACTTATTTTTGNTAATGCCATTTTGTTCTTTTAATTTACCTACTATATNGGATGTAACAAAACATAAATTAATCTTGAAAGGATCGCTCTTATGGCTTTCACACTCCCAGATCTTCCATATGCCCATGATGCCTTGGCCGCAAAGGGTATGTCTTCTGAAACCATGGAATTTCACCATGATTTACATCACAATGCTTACGTAACAAACGGAAATGCAGCGATTTCTGGAACTCAATGGGATGGAAAGTCTCTAGAAGAAATTATCGTAGGTACATACGATGTTTCAGCAGTGGCGCAAAACGGTATTTTCAATAATATTAGCCAACTCTGGAACCATAACCAATTCTGGGAGATGATGGGGCCTGGCGATAGTAAAATGCCTGGATCCTTGGAGGCAGCTCTCGTTGAGAATTTTGGATCAGTTGATGAGTTCAAAGGGGCATTTTCTGCAGCAGGAGCAGGTCAGTTTGGGTCAGGCTGGTGTTGGTTAGTTAAAAATGCAGATGGATCNTTAGCAGTGACTAAAACAGAAAATGGTGTAAATCCGCTTTGTTTTGGNCAGACTGCACTTTTGGGCTGTGATGTTTGGGAGCACTCATATTATATCGACTTCCGAAATAAGCGTCCGGTATACCTATCTAACTTTTTAGATAATCTGGTAAATTGGGAGAATGTTGCAAGTCGTATGTAGAAACTTGAAAATTTGATATTTTTGAAGGCCTGCAGGGAATTCTCTGCAGGCTTTTTTTCTAGCTTTGGCGCTACACAAGTGAGCNCAATATTTAATTGGTTTAAAGAATATGACGCAAAAAATTAAAGGCGTTATGGCTATGGTACTAGCCTGTTTTATGTGGGGGTTTTCTCCATTTTACTTTTCTTTTTTGACCCATTTAAGTCCAGAAGAAGTGCTTGCTCACCGTGCACTTTGGTCGGTCGTGATATTTGCTATTATTATTAAGCTATCAGGACGCTATATCAAAACTCTCCGTGCTATTAAATCACCTAAAAAATTAAGTTTGATTTTTTTGGCAGGGGTGATGATTGGCATAAATTGGTATGTATTTATTTTCTCAGTAGGCGCTGGACGAGTGACGGAATCTTCGATTGGTTATTATATTTTTCCACTTGTAATGGTGCTTTTGGGGCTAGTNGTTTTTCGTGANACCCTTTCTATGCTTCAATGGTTATCGGTAATATTTGCTNTGGGTGCAGTTCTGATTTTAACTTTTGGGCTTGGTGCACCACCCTGGTTGGCTCTCGTTATCTCTATAACTTTTGGATTTTATGGACTTCTAAAGCGTATTGTTGATTTAGACTCTATCGTGTCTGTGACCCTTGAGGTGCTGCTCTTGCTGCCCTTAGCAGTAGTATATTTGATGTGGCTTGGACATATCCCCGATGCGCTCACACTGGGATTGCTTATGTTCTCAGGNGTAATTACTGCCGGACCACTTATTTTGATGACCTATGCAATTCAAACAGTCCGCATGTCGACCGTCGGATTAATTCAATATCTAAACCCAATTTTGCAGTCTTTCTGCGCTGTTGTCCTATTAGAGGAGGTTTTAACGAGCTGGCACTTGATAGCTATTGCTCTTATCTGGGCTGCTCTTGCATTCTATACATGGGCTGTTTTTAAGGCGGATCTTAAAAGGTTCTGAATTTCATCCGTGTTATTCGCTACTTGGAAATAATCACGCATATTTGCATCTGCAAAACCTAAATTTATCATATGGTCAATTAAATCCAACATTGGTTGCCAATATGAAGCTATGTTTCCTATTATTATTGGCCGCTCATGAAGTTTAAGCTGTGCCCAAGTTAGAATTTCAAAAAATTCATCCATTGAACCAGCTCCTCCAGGCAAGAGAACTACAGCATGGCTATTTATGTACATTAATTTTTTTCGACTATGCATGTCGTCTGTTATTATAAGGTGATCTCGGTTCTGCAGTGATCTTTCGATCTGCATTAAGTGCTGTGGTATTACTCCAAAAATTGATCCACCTGCGTTTTGTACGCCCCTGGCGACTGCGCCCATCAGTCCAACGTCACCTGCTCCATAGACTAGTCTCCAAGAATTTTTTGCAATTATATTTCCCAATTCCTCAGCTGCTTCATTGAAAACAGGTTTATTTCCGTTTCTTGCTCCACAAAAAACACAAATTGATTTTGTCATTACTAAATCTCGCACTTCTTGCTGGACAGGTATTCTCTGGCTGATACCATGACGCAACCGATTGGGGAATGGGACTAAATGAGCAATTCGGATGAAATCCANAACGANCGTAGAGAAAAGATCTATTCATTTATTTGGGGGTCACTGATTTTTGTAGGTCTAATTTGGTGGTTTTACCCACAAATAAGAGAACTAATTCAGCCNGAAAAATCTAATATTGAAGTTGGTGTACCTACAGGGTCTGCCGACTCGATTAGTCAAGGTGATGAAAAAGAAACTGAGTTAGAAGTACAAAAAGATGCAGACATTGAAGGCACAAATGAAACAGAGGTGTTATCGAATAATGCTGAAATAGAGGTTTCGGAGGAAANAATAGCAGCTGATGAAACAACAGCAACTGAAGAAATAATAATAACTGACGAAACAATAATAACTGAGCAAATAGAGGTTGTTGAACCAGAAACAAAACCTGAAAAGAAGATGGTGCCAAAATTTGATATTGTTCGTGTGGAGGATGATGGCTCGGCAGTTATTGCTGGTATAGCGGAAGGTTACGGGTATGTTGTCCTCAGTGTTGATGGGCGCGAACTTCAAGGGGCTCGAGCAGATTTGACAGGCAATGGTCAATTCGTGATATTCGCACTTCTGCCATCAAAAGACGAACCACAGGCCCTTCAATTGTGGCATTACTTAGAAGGTGAAACTGATCCAATTATATCAGAAGATATTGTTTTTGTTACTGTCTTTCCAAAGGTGGTTGTCCCAGATGTAGCAGACGTCGTGGATGAAATTGAGGAAAATACTGAATTAAACAATGAGGTANCAGTAGCAGAAGTAGAGTCGAATGAAGAATCTCCAAGTCCTGAAGTTATTGTTGCCGATGAAGATGGAGTTCGTGTGCTCCAGGATGGAGATACCAGTGANGGTATNGCTAATGTNTCCATTGATACAATCTCTTATGACTTGGATGGTCAGGTTGTTGTTGGTGGTCGGGCTGGCGGTAATGGGGTAGTAAGGGTTTACATTGATAATCAAATTCAAACTACATCTCAAATTACTGATAATGGTTANTGGAAAGCGAGCTTGATGAATATTGAACCNGGAATTTATACGTTGCGGGCAGATGAGATATCCAAAACAGGTGAGGTAATTTCGCGCACAGAAATTCCATTTAAGCGTGAGGAACCTGCAGAATTAGTGGAGATGATGGCAGAAGAAGCTGTGGATGACGAAAATAAGTTAGATCCAGATACTAAAATCTCCCAAACACAAGTTATCGTCCAAGACACGGTTGGCGGTCTGGCTGCTTCAACATCAAGTTTACAATCAGACGAAGTTAAATCTAACATGAATGGTTCAGTTAAAGGGCTGCAGCCCACAGTTGACCGCGTTAAAACTCCCGCTCTTTCAGTTGAATTCAGAGTTAAAACGGTCCAGCCAGGCGCAACTCTTTGGGCAATTGCCAAGGAAAGTTATGGAGCTGGTATTGAGTATCATAAGGTTTTCGAAGCTAATAAGGAGCGGATCCGAGACCCTGATTTAATTTATCCTGGACAGGTTTTTGAAATTCCGGACTAACTAGGGCTTCCTTTTATCAAATTTCCTACTATTTCATCAAGNNATGAAAAGTCTNGGAAGCCCAGAAAGCCACCATGACCGAGNGGTTGAAATCCGCGTNATCGCACGGGTAATTCCCTATTTGTGGCCAAAAGGTCAAAATTGGGTAANGTGGCGGGTTNCAATTGCTTTGGCNAGTTTGATTATGGCTAAACTGGTTGCAGTTGCCACGCCAATGATCATGGGGGCTGCAGTAGATGTTCTGTCAGGCGACGGCGGCACCAATAGGCTTTTTATGCTCGGAGCAATTGGCCTGACCGTTGCCTATGGTGTATCACGTGTTCTAGAAAGCGCCTTTCAACAATTGCGTGATGTCGTTTTTGCTAAAGTTGGCCAACGCGCGTTGAGGCAGGTAGGTTTAGAAACCTTCCAACATATTCACAATATGTCCTTGCGCTATCATCTTGCCCGGCAAACAGGCGGACTGAGCCGAGTAATGGAGCGGGGTGTAAAAGGTGTTTCGTTTCTCTTACGTTTTTTGTTGTTTTCAATTGGTCCATTAGTTTTGCAACTGGTACTTATTTCCATTGCTTTGGCAACCTTCTTTAATATTAGATATCTCGGAGTTATTTCGCTAGCAATTGTCGCTTATGTTGGATTTACAGCTGTTGTTACTGAATGGCGCGTAAAAATCCGTAAAGTAATGAATGATCAAGATAAGGATGCAAATCAAAAGGCTATCGACAGTCTTCTGAATTTTGAAACCGTAAAATACTTTGGCGCTGAGACGCGTGAATCGGCTCGTTATGATGATGCGATGGAGGGGTATGAAGCTGCTGCTATTAAAACATCTTACTCATTAGGTTTTATTAATATTGGGCAATCTCTGATTATTAACGCAAGCTTGATTGCAGTAATGATTATGTCAGCGCAAGATGTTGCGGAAGGAAGAGCAAGTGTCGGAGCATTTGTAGCGGTAAATGCTTACATAATGCAGATAATGATGCCACTCAACTTTCTTGGGTTTGTATATCGAGAAATTCGTCAAGCTTTGGTAGACATGAGCGAAATGTTTAGCTTGTTGGAGCAGAAGCCTGAAGTTGAAGATAAAAATCTGGCATCAAACTTAATTATACGTGGGGGATGCATCGAATTTAAGGATGTACATTTTTCATATGAACCTAATCGTTCTATTCTTCGAGGAATCAGCTTAACAGTAAATCCTGGAGAAACCTGGGCTATTGTAGGTCCATCGGGCTCTGGAAAATCAACCTTGGGACGTTTGCTATTTCGGTTTTATGACGTTGGTGACGGTGCTTTGCTCATCGATGGTCAAGATATTCGCGACATCACGCAAATGAGTTTACATGAAGCGATTGGTGTAGTCCCTCAAGATACAGTACTGTTCAATGACACCATTTTATATAATATTGCTTATGGTCGGATGGGNGCAAGTCAGACCCAGATTGAAAANGCTGCAAAAGCTGCCCAAATTCATGATTTTGTGAAGAGCCTTCCTTTGGGCTATGAAACAATTGTCGGTGAGCGGGGACTAAAGTTATCTGGAGGTGAGAAACAGCGTGTAGGGATTGCGCGCACCTTGCTAAAAGACCCTCCAATTTTGTTGCTTGATGAAGCGACATCAGCTTTGGACTCGGAAACTGAGCTGGAAATTCAAGATAGCCTAATTCAAATGGGGGAGGGACGAACCGTTTTAACTATCGCTCACAGACTGTCCACGGTCGTGCATGCTGATTGCATCGTATTTTTAGAGAATGGTAGGATTGTAGAGCAAGGTGAACATAATGAGTTGCTCAAGAAAGGTGGTCGCTATGCGCATCTTTGGAACTTACAATTAGCAGAAAGTGCCACTGCGATAAACAGGAATTGATTACTCAAGTTATCGTGGGTTCTTAAGGGCTTGTAGGGCTCTTGTATTTTAGACTATATGAGCCNAGGATCAATATGGTGATTTAATATGTCAGAAACCGACAGTTTTATTGCAGAGGTGACGGAAGATGTACGTCGAGATAGGTTATTTGGCCTATTCCGGCGCTTTGGATGGATTCCGGCGGCTCTAATTGTTATAATTGTTAGCGGCACAGCTTATAATGAGTGGTCNAAATCTAAAGCCGATAAATTAGCTCAGGTTCGGGGAGATGCATTATTGGCGGCGATGGATACTGTCGATGAAGTGGCGCGTGCGTCTGCTTTAAATGAAATTGCGTCTCAAGGCTCTGAAAATATCGTAGCCCAAATGCTAGCGGCTGGTGGAAAAGACGAAAATTCAATTAATTTTCTAAATGCTGTCATTATAAATACTGATCTACCTGAATACATCCGTGATCTTGCAAAATTAAAATTAACAATGATTCCTGGTGCTCAAACAAAAGAGCAGAAACTTAAAACTTTGGATATTTTATCCCAACCTGGTGGAATATATCGCAATGCGGCTGTCGAAATATTAGTNGCATTCGAGTTGGAATTAGGAAATCNAAATAAAGCTATAGAGTTTCTTAANTCACACATTCAGGANGCAGAGGCGTCTCGAGCGCAAGTTCAGCGGATGGCAGAACTTCTGGTGGCATTAGGTTCCGAGCCTGAATCAGGAAATTGACCTGCTACCTTCAGAAAACGAATGGCATTAAAAATTGATTGGGAAACACTCATGAAATTTAATAAAATGTTTTATTTAACATTCTTGTTACTTAATCTGGCATGTTCTCCTCCAGAACCAACTTTACCGGGCGTAAGGGAGATGCTTGATGGTTCGGCAGTTATTAAAGCTGAGGATTGGTATAAAATAGATAACTTNCCCAAGTTAAAATTGCCTGAACCAAGCTCAAATTCAAAATGGACCCATCGTGGCGGAAATGCCCAACATAACCCTGGGCATGTCTCGTTAGCTGGTTCTCTTAAACTCAAGTGGCAAAGTTCAATTGGACGGGGTAACAGCAGACGCCACCAGATAGCATCTGGGCCTGTAGCGGAAGAGGGACAAATCTTTACACTGGACAGTCAATCGCTGGTAACCGCTTTGGATGTAAATGGTGTAATTCTCTGGCAAAGAGACGTTAGTAGTGAATTTGAGGAACAGGTTGATGCTTCAGGCGGTGGACTGGCGTTAGCGAAAGGCCAGCTTTTTGTCACGACAGGATTTGGCACAGTACAAGCCTTGAATGCTAAAACTGGAGAGGTTTTGTGGTTGCAAGATTTAGAGAGTTATGGCGGTGCATCTCCCACTATTTATGAAAATTTATTATATTTGTCGGCAAGAGATGGATCTGCATGGGCCATTGAAATAGACACTGGCCGTGTCAAATGGCAAGTATCAGGGCCAAGTGCGCGTTCTGGTTTTGTTGGAGGCCCGGGTGCTGCAGTTAATGACAAATACGCGTTATTTCCGTTTGGGTCCGGAGATATCTTTGCGGTTTTTCGCAAAGGGGGGCTTCCGAGTTGGAATTCAGTACTGTCTGGGGCTCGCATGGGGCGAAGCTTTGGATCTGTTCAGGACTTAACTGGACAGCCAGTAATAGATTTAAATACAATATATTTATCAAATTCTGTAGGCCGCATGGCCGCCTTGGATTTAGAAACGGGCAAAAGAAAGTGGACATCTAATGAAGGTAGTAACGGTGATATTTTAGTACTGGGAGAGTCAATCTTTTTTGTAACTGATGAAAATAGATTAGCGCGCGTGTCCAAACTTGATGGTAGCCTAATTTGGTCTGTTCAATTACCTCACTTTACAAAAAAGAATACAAAACGTCGTGCAGAAATTTTCGCGCATTATGGTCCAATATTGGCGGGCGGACGATTGGTTCTAGTATCATCAGATCAACTTTTGCGAGAGTTTGATCCCTTAAATGGTTCTTTAATTTCCTCGATTGAATTGCCTTCTGCGGCGGCGAGTAATCCGATAGTAGTAAATGAAACACTCTACACGCTGACGGTGGAGGGTGATCTATTAGCTTTTCGTTAAGTTAAACTTATGTAAAAGAAACGTGCTTGATCTTTTGAAGGTAGGTTAAATGCCATTCACTTTGGCTATAATTGGTCGTCCAAATGTGGGAAAATCCACATTATTTAATCGTTTGGTTGGACGTAAAATCGCATTGGTTGACAACCAACCTGGAGTGACTCGTGATTTACGGGAAGGACCCGCGCGACTGGGGCACCTAAAATTTAATGTAATTGATACAGCTGGCTTAGAAGAGGTTAATGACGACAGTCTTCAAGGCCGTATGCGCCGTTTGACTGAAAAGGCGGTTGATATGGCAGATGCTTGTTTGTTTATGGTAGATGCTCGCGTTGGGCTGATGCCAGCGGATCAGGTGTTTGCCGATATTTTACGGAAGAAAAACACCCATATTTTACTTGCTGCGAATAAGGGTGAGGGTCGTGCAGCGGATGGCGGTGTTATTGAGGCTTATTCTTTGGGACTTGGTGAGCCTTTGCGGATGTCGGCAGAACATGGTGAGGGACTTGGTGAACTCGCAATTTTGCTTGCACCTCTGATAGATAACGCATCAAGGACTTTTCAAGAAGATGCGCCTATCGTTGATGTTGATTTAAGTGTGGAAGATGGAAGTGAAGGGTATCATTTGCCGACCATACATAAGCCATTGCAGGTTGCGGTCGTAGGGAGACCAAATGCTGGCAAGTCAACTCTTATAAATAAAATTTTGGGTGAAGATCGTCTTCTTACGGGTCCAGAAGCAGGAATAACTCGCGATGCAATTTCCCTGAGCTTAAATTGGGACGGTACGCCAATGCGTATCTTTGACACGGCAGGGATGCGTAAAAAGGCAAAAGTTCAAGAAAAGCTTGAAAAACTTTCAGTGAGTGATGGATTGCGAGCAGTTAAATTTGCAGAGGTTGTTGTGGTCCTCCTTGACGCCGATATTCCTTTTGAACAACAAGATTTACGCATCGCTGATTTAGCTGAACGTGAGGGTCGTGCCGTTGTTTTGGCTGTTAATAAATGGGATTTGGAGCAGTCAAAACAAATAAAATTGCGGTCACTTAAAGAATCTTTTGAAAGATTACTGCCACAACTGCGAGGAGCGCCATTAATAACTGTATCGGCCAAGACAGGTAAAGGATTAGATCGGCTTCAGGAGGCAGTTTTAGCTGCGCATAAAGTCTGGAACTGTCGAATTTCCACCAGTCATCTAAATCGTTGGCTTGCTGGTATGGTTGAGGCGCATCCTCCGCCTGCACCAGGTGGACGAAGGATTAAGCTGCGATATATGACGCAAGCTAAAACTAGGCCTCCTGGATTTGTGGTTATGTGTTCGTACCCTGACAAAATTTCAGAGAGCTATTCACGTTATCTTATAAATGGATTGAGGGAAGATTTTGACATGCCGGGCACTCCTGTTAGATTATGGATGCGTGGTCAAGGAGATCAAAACCCTTACAAAAATCGTAAAAAGTCAACTCCGTCACGCTTGAGGAAGCACCTTGGAAAGATACCTTTCGATTAGGTTTTTATTTGCAATTATGCCGTTATTTGGCGAGGTCGCCATTTGCTAGAATAGTTGAATGGTTATTTATATACTTACGTAAAGCAGGTGGAATTATTACTGAACCGTCTTGTTGCTGACCATTTTCTAAAACGGCGATCAAACATCGTCCAACTGCTAATCCAGATCCATTTAACGTATGTACAAATTCTGGTTTGCCACCGGCAGACGGCTTAAAACGAGCATTCATTCTTCGCGCTTGAAAATCACCACAACTTGAGCATGAACTGATTTCCCGGTAGTTATTTTGACCAGGTAACCAGACTTCTATGTCATGTGTTCGCCGAGCACCAAATCCCATGTCGCCAACGCAAAGAGCGACAGTTCGATAAGGCAACTCTAAGCTTTCAAGAATACCTTCAGCACATTTTGTCATTCGGTCGAGCTCTGCACGAGAGTGGTCAGGGTGAGTGATCGAGACCATTTCAACCTTTTCAAATTGATGTTGCCTTAGCATTCCAGCTGTATCTTTTCCGGCGCTACCTGCTTCTGATCTAAAACATAACGAATGTGCGGTATAGCGCCGTGGAAGTGTAGACTCCTCAACGGACATGCCTGAAACAATACTTGTTAGTGTTACTTCAGAGGTAGGGATTAGCCACCATCCATTAGTAGTTTGATAGCTGTCTTCTGCGAATTTGGGTAATTGACCAGTGCCATACATTGCGCTGTCGCGTACGAGTACTGGTGTGTTGGTTTCGGTCAGACCGTTTTCATTTATATGAGTATCAAGCATAAATTGTGCTAAGGCACGATGCAAACGTGCAACCGCTCCAGACATTATTACAAATCGACTTCCTGATATTTTGCCAGCAGTTTCAAAATCTAATCCATCTTTAGAGCTTTCTAACTCAAAGTGCTCTTTTGGAGTAAAATCAAATTTCCTTGGTGTCCCCCAGCGATGGATCTCAACATTATCATGTTCGTTATTGCCATCTGGGGTATCTTCATATGGTAAATTTGGAATGCCCATTAATAGATCAACTAAGGCAGCGTCTTTTTCCTTTGCTTGCCCATTTAGATTGGCCACTTCTGTTTTTTTTGCAGCAATCAAAGTCCGAAGTCGATTAAATTCAGCAGTATCACCAATAGATTTGGCTGCACCCACTAATTTTGCCGCGGCGTTTTGATCGGCAGAGGCTGCCTCCGCAGCTTGAATGCAATTACGACGTGCCGTATCTAAAGATAAAATATCTGAGGATAGTGGAGCGAAGCCTCGACGCGCTAAGGCTTGATCAAAAGAATTTGAGTTTTTGCGGATAGCACGAATGTCATGCATGTTATTGCTCCATCAAAAGAATCATTATGGTGCTTATGCCCAAAGCTTGGCTCTAGGTCACGATACTAAAATAATGTATCGTCGGTTATAAACTCAGCCATAATTTGTTTCTGAGGTTGATTGTTATTTAAAGTAAAAAGAACTTTGCAGTTTTTCAATTATAAATAAATCGAAAAAAATCAAAAAAAAGTGTAAAAAACTGTAAAATAATGTCTTAAAATTTATCTCTTGTTACTGTGTCTCTTGCAATGCCAGCACCTAAACAATACGGTTCGCGAGAACCTGTGGCGTGGCGCCTGACAGGACTTTTATGAGGTACTTATGGACACTTTAGGCACGTTTATGTTTCCACTTTTAATAATTGGCATTTTTTATATGCTAGTTTTTCGGCCACAACAAAAGAAGATGAAAGAGCATCAAAAGATGGTCAGTAACTTGGCTAAAGGCGATGAGGTCGTAACCGCTGGAGGCATGATTGGTAAAGTGGTTAAAGTCAAAGCTGATAATAACGAAGTTGAGGTTGAACTTGCTAAAGATGTTCGAGTTCGGGTCGTGCAAGCTACCATCTCTGACGTACGCAGCAAAACTGCTCCAGCAAAGTAATCGCGAGTACCGTATGGTAGGCTGGGGGTCATGAAATGCTACAAATAGAAGGTTGGAAGCGTGGTTTAATTTGGTTGATCTGTGCCGTGGGGCTTTTATTTGCCTTGCCCAATGGCTTCTATACTAAAGTTGAGGCATTTAATGATGCTGAGGAAATTGGTAGTAAAGGGGTTGGTTGGCCTTCATTTTTGCCCTCTGGCTTAGTTAACCTTGGTTTGGACTTAAGAGGTGGCGCCCATTTACTTGGTGAAGTCAAACTTGCAGAAGTATACGATACCCGTCTAGCAGCTTTTTGGCCTGAAGTACGAAATGTTTTGCGCGATAAACGAGGGACAATTGGTGCCATTCGTCAACAAGATGGTGGTGGGGGTGAGTTACGGGTTCGTATTGGAAAACCAGAGGCTATGGCGGTTGCTTTAGAGGCCGTACGCACTCTAGCACGCCCCGTATCAACATTATCTGGGGGTATGTCTGATGATATTGTTGTAACGNCAGATGGNGAGGAATTAATTGTAACGCTTTCTCAGGCGGAGAAGCTGGCTACGGATAATCGTACAATGGCTCAATCGCTTGAGATTATTAGGCGGCGAGTAGACGAAGCAGGAACCCGAGAGCCTACGATACAACGGCAAGGAAAAGATCGGGTTTTGATTCAGGTACCCGGTCTTGGTTCTGCGCAAGAGCTGAAGGCACTAATTGGAACACCAGCGCTGTTAACATTTCAAACAGTAGTGGGTCAAACTAGCAAATCAAATGGGAACGCTGGGGTAGGTAATGAACTGGTTAAAGCGGCGGAAGAGGCAGAACTATACTATATTTTGGATCGAACACCCGTTGTAACTGGTGAAGAATTAACAAATGCGCAACCTGCTTTCGACCAAAATGGTCGTCCAGCCGTTAATTTCATGTTTAACACTTCTGGAGCCCGTAAGTTTGGACAATATACCTCTGAACATATTGGCGAACCATTTGCGATTGTTCTCGATAACCAAGTAATTTCTGCTCCAGTGATCCAATCTGCGATTACGGGTGGATCCGGAATTATTACAGGCAATTTTGATGTTTTAGAAAGTACGAGACTCGCTACATTGCTGAGGGCAGGCTCTCTGCCTGCTAGTTTAGAGTTTCTAGAAGAGCGTACTGTTGGACCCGAGCTTGGCCAGGATAGTATTGATGCAGGTAAGGTCGCATGCATCGTTGCTTTTTCTGCTGTTTTGATCTTTATGGGCCTTTCCTACGGTACTTTTGGTCTTTTCGCTAACGTTGCATTGATAATCAATGTAGGTTTAATTTTTGGTCTGCTCTCTATGATTGGGGCTACGCTCACTCTACCTGGAATTGCTGGGATCGTCCTTACGATTGGAATGGCTGTTGATGCCAATGTATTAGTTTTTGAACGTATACGTGAAGAGCTTAAGACAGCCAAAGGTCCTGCGCGAGCCATTGAACTAGGATATGAAAAAGCGCTTTCAGCGATTATTGATGCGAATATCACCACTTTATTAACTGCAGCCATACTATTTTACTTTGGCGCTGGGCCTGTGAAAGGGTTTGCGATCACTCTGGGTTTAGGAATTGTAACTTCGGTTTTTACGGCCATATTTGTAACTCGGATAATGGTGGTTGTTTGGTTTGAACGGCGTAGACCAAAAACATTGGAGGTTTAGGTGATGCGGTTAAAACTTGTTAAAGAAAATACTGAATTTAACTTTTTTAAGAGATGGAAGGTTTGGATTGGGTTATCAGCAATTTTAATCGTTTTTTCTATCGTTTCAACCATGATTGTGGGGTTAAACTTTGGCATAGACTTTAAGGGTGGAACCACAATTAGAGCAGAAAGTGGTCAGCCCATTGAGGTGGGAGCGTATCGTTCCGCGATGGAGCCTTTACAGCTTGGTGATATTTCAATTGCTGAGGTTTTTGATCCTACTTTTAGATCTGATCAATATGTTGTTCAAATCCGTATTCAAACACAAGATGGTCAGGAGGCTGTATCTTCAAATGTTGTGATTGAAGTCCAAAAAGCACTTCGAAATATTGCACCCGATATTACATTTCCGTCCGTTGAGTCGGTTGGACCAAAAGTATCGGGCGAACTAATTGAAGCCGCCGTTTGGGCTGTTTTGATAGCTATGACAGTAGTTTTGATTTACATATGGCTACGCTTCGAATGGCAATTTGCTGTGGGAGCAGTGGGTGCGATTTTACATGATATAATTCTGACCATTGGTGTATTTGCAATTCTCCAAATTAAATTTGATCTAGCAATCATTGCCGCGTTACTTACAATAGTTGGATACTCCTTGAACGATACGGTGGTGGTTTTTGATAGAGTAAGAGAAAATCTCCGGCGTTATAAGAAAAAACAACTAGCCGAAGTTTTAAATTTGTCGATCAATGAAACGCTAAGCCGGACTGTAATGACTTCGTTCACTACTTTGTTAGCGCTGCTATCTCTGTTTGTTTTGGGTGGTGACGTAATACGGGGCTTTGTTTTTGCAATGATATGGGGGGTCTTAGTTGGCACTTATTCGTCAGTATTCGTAGCAAGCTCCACGCTACTCTCACTTGGTGTAAAACGGGACTGGTCGAAGCCCAACAAAACTGATGGAAATCAATTTGCAAAAATTGATAATTAGATGGAATTAAGCGAAATAAACTTTGCGGAAGGTCGCCCAGTAGATGGCTATGGACCAAATTTTTTTCGAATTTCAGGAGAAGTTTTTGAAGGAAAGATAGCTGTTTTGCCAGGGTTTTGTGGCTCTTGGCTTGGTTTTGACGATGCTTCACCGTTTTTGGAGGCTGCTAGTGAGCTGGATGTAGTTTTTGTGGGTACTGGCTCACAAATTCATCAAATTCCTGCAACTTTTAGAAGTAAATTAGAAGAAGGTGGAATTGGTGTTGAAATTATGAATTCTCCAACTGCGTGTCGTACTTACAACATTATGCTTTCTGAAGGCCGGCGTATCGGCTTAGCCCTAATCCCGGTGTAAGAAATGTTAGAGGTCACAAACCTAGGCGTTGGACGTGGCCCAATAAACCTGCTGGAAGGTATAAATTTTTCATTAAAATCGGGACGGGCACTGATGTTGCGTGGTCCAAATGGTATTGGAAAAACTAGTTTGCTTCGTTGCGTTGCTGGGTTACAGCGACCGTTGACCGGTGATATTCATTTGACTGAGGCTATGGCTTACGCAGGACATTTGGAGGGTAACAAAGGACAGCTCAGTGTTGAAGAAAATCTAAGATTTTGGGCTAACATCTATGGTATGCCCATGACTGAAGAAATCCTTCTAAAGTATCAACTTCATGAACTTTTTAGTAGGCCGGCTGCTAACTTGTCTATGGGTCAGAAACGCCGCTTAAGTTTGGCTCGTATGTTAGCAACAGGTTGTAAGCTTTGGATTATTGATGAACCCACTGCTTCATTAGATGACGAGAATGTATCTTTGTTTTGTATCGCAATTGAGGCTCACTTAAAGTCTGGTGGTGCGGCATTGTTCAGCTCACACGATACGCTGGAGATCTCTACAGATACTCTTGATTTGACACAATTTTGTACAAATCAGAAAATTGCGCCTTCTGGCTTCAGTGAGATGATAGAATGATACGGCTGTTTAAACGGGATCTTGTTATTTCTATTAGATCGGGTGGTAGCTTTGGGTTAGCAATAATATTTTTTTTTATTATTGTTATCTTGATCCCCTTTGCTTTGGGGCCTGACCAAATTGCGCTNGCGAAAATAGCACCTGGCCTACTTTGGCTGGGAGCACTATTGGCATGCCTTCTATCGTTAGATCGAATTTTTGGAATGGATTATGAAGATGGTACGTTAGATCTACTCGCAATCTCTCCATTACCTCTAGAGGGTGTTTGTTTGGCAAAATCACTTGCGCATTGGTTTACAACAGGTCTGCCTTTGTCATTGGCTGCCCCAGTAATGGGTATCCTATTGAACTTAGATCCTCATGTAGGTGGTATTCTTTGTTTATCATTATTAATAGGAACTCCATCGTTAAGTCTCATAGGTTCATTTGGAGCGACCCTAACACTTGGCATTAAGAGAGGTGGTTTGCTTTTGTCACTTTTAGTATTGCCCCTATATGTTCCAACTCTAATTTTTGGCGCTAAGGCGGTCCATTCTGCTGTGGAAGGGCAGGCAGTTGTCCAGCCTTTGGTTTTAATTTTAGCGATTTCTCTAGGCGCAATTGCCGCTTTACCATTTTTTTCTGCAATGGCATTACGAGTTAATTTGCAGTGATATGAATATTGATTTTCAATATAAAGGTTTAAGTATTAGCCTATGAGCAGGCAGTCTGACATCAAATCTATTTATTCCTCCTTTTGGGAACTAGCTAATCCAAAGGTTTTTATGAAATGGACTGCCATATGGTTGCCTTGGATTGCCGTTTTAGGTGCCATCTGTCTCTTGGTAGGCTTAATTTGGGGATTTTTTTTTACTCCAGATGATGTCCGTCAGGGCTCTACAGTAAAGATTATCTATTTACACGTTCCTTCCGCTTTGATGGCGATTAATGGTTACTTTCTAATAGTTATAGGCTCTCTGTTTTGGTTAATACGTAGGCAACATATATCAGTTTTAGCTTCCAAAGCGGCTGCGCCCGTAGGAATGACTATGACGTTAATAGCGATAGCTACAGGAGCAATTTGGGGTCAACCGATGTGGGGTACCTATTGGGTCTGGGATCCGCGTCTGACGAGCTTTCTTATTTTATTGTTATTTTACATTGGTTATCTCGCTCTTTGGACTGCGGTTGAGGACGAAAATAAGGCTGCTGATTTAACCTCCGTTTTAGCCCTCGTCGGAGGTGTATTTGCAGTACTCAGCAGATATGCAGTCGTCTTTTGGAACCAAGGGCTCCATCAAGGGACGACGGTTACTATTTCTGATGGAATAGATCAGGAAAATATATCAAATATTTTTTTCCAACCCCTATTGTTTTCAATGGTAGGTTTTGGACTTTTTTTTCTGACGTTACTTTTAATAGGGACTAGAACAGAGATTAGGAACCGTCGGCTGGAAGTTCTTGAAGCATTGGAGAGGTTGAATTAGTGCCAGATCTTGGAAAATATGCTTTTGAAGTTAATAGCGCGTATTTAGTGACTTTCCTATTACTCGCAATTATTGTCCTTGTTTACTTACGAAAGAACTGGAAGATAAAACGCCTATTAGCTGCGGCGGAGTTGCGAAAGGATGCGTAGCCTATTATTCGGGTTACCCTTTTTGCTATTTGTAATTTTTACTGGATTCGCATTCTTTGGAACGATGCGAGAAAACCCAGATGTTCTTCCAAGTTCAGCTATTGGGAAAAATGCACCAAAAGTAAGTTTGCAACCATTGGCGAACAGTGTTCCCTTTAATTATGATGATTTGGCAAATGGAGCAGTCACATTTGTAAATTTTTGGGCGAGTTGGTGCGCCCCTTGCCGGGCTGAGCATCCGACGTTGATGTCACTTTCACAGCAAGGCATTCCTGTTTTTGGAGTAAATTATAAAGATAATCCTAAGAGTGCCACTAAATTTCTTAGTGAACTAGGTGATCCTTATACTAAGTCCGGGGCTGACCCAGATGCTTCAATGGGATTAGATTGGGGTGTTTATGGTCTTCCAGAGACTTTTGTTCTAGATCCTGATGGAAAGGTACTGCTTCGCGTCGCTGGTCCCTTAACTCAGCGCAACTTAGAGGCTAGAGTTTTGCCAGCTTTAAAAGCTGCCGGGCTCGCTTTCCCGTAATTTCAAAAGATACAATCGTATAAATATTTATCTATAGCAAAAAGTAGTGGCCAATTATAGCAGCTCGTAATGCAAGGTTCCGATTCTTTAAACGTTTTCTGTATCTTTTAGGCTAAAAGTGAATCGAACGTGAACCTAGAGGTTTTTGAAGTGGTGGTGCAAATTTCGTAAGATTAATACCTTTAACGGCAGCTTTGTATTCGTCCAATGTCGGTGTTCGTCCAAGTATTGCAGAGATTACGACAACTGGGGTTGATCCTAGAAGAGACTCTCCTTTTTTTGTTGGCGAGTCGCCAACAACCCGGCCCTGAAATAGACGTGTTGAAGTAGCAAGAACGGTATCACCTTTGGCAGCTTTCTCCTGATTACCCATGCACAAATTGCAACCTGGCCGCTCCAAATAAAGAATATTCTCATATTCTATCCGCGCCACCTGCTTTGGAGCACTATCATCAAACTCAAATCCGCTGTACTTCTGTAGGATCGCCCAGTCCCCTTCTTCTTTAAGCTCGTCAATTATGTTGTAAGTAGGAGCCGCAACAATTAGTGGCGCTTTAAACTCTACCTTATCATGGAGAGCTTCAAGATTGCGCAGCATATGTGCCACTATTTTAATGTCACCTTTATGGACCATACAGGAGCCAACAAAGGCTAAGTCAATTTTCTTTTTAGCACGATATTCTGATATGGGTCGGATCGTATCATGCGTATAACGCTTTGAAATATCCGCATTATGAACATCTGGATCAGCAATCATTGGTTCATCAATGGTATCAAGATTAACCACCACATGAGCAAAATACTTTGCATTTTTATCTGGTGTAAGTGCTGGTTTCGTACCTGAACTTATCTCCTCAATTCTTTTTTCAGCTATGCTAATGAGCTTTTGTAGCATGCCATTTTCATGCTCCATACCTTTGTCAATCATTATCTGAATTCGGGACTTTGCTATTTTTAGGGACTCAATCAGAGTGTCATCGTTTGAAATACAGATCGATGCTTTTGCTTTCATTTCAGCTGTCCAATCTGTGAAAGTGAACGCCTGATCCGCTAAAAGCGTTCCAATATGAACTTCAATAATGCGGCCCTGGAATACATTGTCCCCATGCTGGGCTAACATTTGTGACTGAGTAGCGTGGACTACATCTCGAAAATCCATATGATCAGCCATCTTGCCTTTAAAAGTGACTTTAACCGTCTCTGGTATTGGCATCGATGCCTCTCCAGTTGACAGGGCTAGCGCGACCGTTCCAGAGTCGGCACCAAACGCGACTCCCTTTGACATGCGTGTATGGCTGTCACCGCCAATTATAATTGCCCAATCATCTACTGTGATGTCATTTAGAACCTTATGAATAACATCCGTCATTGGATGATATATACCTTTAGGATCTCGTCCGGTGACCAGTCCAAACTTGTTCATGAATTTCATTAATCTTGGGGTATTGGTCTGTGCATTTAGGTCCCAAACTGATGCAGTATGACAACCAGATTGGTAGGCGCCATCTATACTGGGAGACAAAGTCGTAGCAGCCATTGCCTCAAGTTCTTGGCTGGTCATAAGCCCAGTTGTATCCTGGGATCCAACTATATTTACCCTAACACGCACATCTGATCCAGCATGTAGTACTTTATCTGGTGTTACTCCAAGTGCGTTGGCATTGAAGATCTTTTCAACGGCTGTCAGTCCCTGGCCCTCATGACTAATTTCTTTTGATGGTGAAAAAACAGATGGGGTTTCAATTCCCAAAGTTTTAGCTGCAAAGCTCTGAAGTTTCTTGCCGAATACAATGGCGTAGGACCCACCAGCCTTCATGAATTCCATTTTTTGCGGTGAGAACGAAGTGGTCATGTCAGCGAGCTCTTCGTTACCTTTGGCATCATAGAGTTTTTTTCTTTTAGTATTAATTATTAAAATTGTTCCTGTTTCTACGGAGTAGCGTTGTTCTAGGATTGGGTCGCCGGCGTTGTTTAAGATTGGATGACCATTTTTGTCTAATTTTTTGACCCAGTTCTTAAGATCAACACCAATGCCACCAGTAACGCCAACGGTAGTAAGAAAAATGGGAGATATCCCATTGGTGCCAGCCACGACAGGTGCGACGTTTACGAAAGGTATGTAAGGACTGCCCTCCTTACCTGTCCACAGTGCCACATTATTTACTCCTGACATCCGCGACGAGCCCACACCCATAGTACCCTTCTCGGCGATCAACATCACACGCTTATCAGAATGCTTAAGCTTAAGAGCTTCAATCTCTTTTTGCGCTCGCTCCGAGATAAAGCATTGTCCGTGCAGTTCCCGATCTGCGCGCGAGTGAGCTTGATTACCTGGTGAAAGCAGGTCTGTAGAAATATCGCCTTCTGCTGCAATGTAAGTAACAACTTTGATCTCTTCTTCTATATCTGGCAATTTTGTAAAAAACTCAGCTTTGACATAGCTTTCGAGTAACTCACGCGCAATTTCGTTGCCTTCACTATACGCTCTAGAAATTCGATTGGTATCAGCCTCATAAAGAAAAACTTGGGTTTTTAAGACTGTAGCGGCAGCTTTTTTGATAACAGGGTCATCACTGAATGCTAAATCTAAAAGAACCTCTATTGAAGGACCGCCCTTCATATGTGACAAAAGCTCTAGGGCAAATTCGCCATTAATTTCTTTCACCAGTACTTTTCCGGTCACAATGTCTTTAAGAAAATGCGCTTTTTCCGTTGCCGCACTCGTCGTACCCGGGAGAGTATTATATATCAAATAATTAAGTGAATCTTTTCGATCTTTATTGTTTAACTCTTTAATGTTGGAAATGACCTCTTTAGTCAAAAAAGCATCGTCAATTGGTTTGGGACTCAAACCCTTAGCTTTGCGGACTTCTATATCCTTCAGATATTCTTGGTAGAGGCTCATGGCGGAATTAGCTAACTTTTTGCCTTATTGGCCTTGCTGTAAAATTATCTAGCGGACCAAAATTAACGATGATTACTGCCTCTTTTTCGTATACAGAAACCTTATGTTCTTCAAGTCTTTTGAGCGTGTTGTATCAGTGCTGATTATTTTTTTCTTACTTAAACCCGTAATTTTTTGGCGCTTCAATTTGCAATACGTATTTACTTTTTAGTTCAGATCAGCGGGTTTACCAAAATTAGAATTATATTTCCAACGACGATGTATCCAAAACCAATTTCCTGGGTCTTTTGCGATGCGCAATTCAAGTGCCTTAGTAGCTTGTTTGGTCATTGTTAATGCATCTGAATGTTTTATAGGTTTTCCAATCTCAACATTGAAACTTACTGCGTCAGAGTTTCTCATTGAAAAGTAGGGTAAAAAAAGGGCATTCGATTTCATAGCGAAAGTTGCCGCCGTTAAAGCGGTGCGTGCTGGTTGGCCTAAAAAGTTTATAGAGGGCCCGTCTGGAACAGCCAGGTCAATCAACAACACTAACGTGGCGCCCCTTTTCAATGCTTTATAAAAGCTAAGAGTGCCCTGAGGCCCCGGTAAAAACACAGGACCTGACTTTCCTTCAATTAATAAAGTTTTTTGATAATGTCGGTCAAAATATGGATTTGACATAGGCCTAATCAAGCCACCAACTTTTATGCCATGTCTATATAAGGCCGCTCTAAATGCTTCATGATTTCCAAAGTGACCTGAAAAAAATAGAATAGGCCTATCATCAGAATGGGCTTTTAATAAGTCTTCGAGGCCCTCACCCCAAAGCTGGATATTCGGATTATGAGCCTGAAAATCAGCAGGGTACATATTTTCTAAAAAAGTCCTGCCAGCATTGTCGAGGGCTTGGTCAGCAATGTTAGATAATTGTTTGCTTGAAAGTTCAGGATAGATAAACTTCAGGTTGGTTAATGCTCTTTTTCTGTAGCCTGTGATGTAACCTAAAGGACCTTTCATCAAGGCTGCGATAAGCCTATGGCGAAAATTATATGGCAGTCGTCGCATGGACCTAAAAAATAACATTAAAATTTGACTGAAAAGCCATTCTTTAAGTGTTCCATCTCTTCTAAAATTTTTATTCATCTTTAAACGCGGCCTCATTTAACTTTTCGCGAGACCAGACATAAATACCCGCACCGACGATAATAATTGCACCGAGCCATGTTATAATATCTGGAATTTCTTTAAAAACAATAATCCCGAAAATAATGGCAAAAAGTAGTGCTGCGTATCCAAAAGGTGCGATGTCACTCGCCTGTGCTGTGGCGAAAGCCCTTATCATAAAAAGATGCCCAAGAATGCCCAATAACACCAGCGCAATTAAAATTGGTGCGTCGTTAATATTAATTGGTTGCCAAAAAAATGGGACTGCAAGTGATGAAAAAAAAGAACCAAAAAGTCCTTGATAAAATAAAGATCTCCAAGGTCCATCAGCCCTAACAAACCTGGTAGCTAAAGCGTAAATTGTAAAAAAAACAGCTCCAACTAATGGAACCAGAGACATTGTAGACATTACTGATGTCCCAGGTCTTATTAAAACCATAGCGCCAAAAAATGCTACTCCAATACCGAAAACTCGCTTCCGCCCTATTCTTTCTTTTAAAATTATAACTGCGCCCAGCGTAACCATTATTGGTGCTAATTGCATTAATGCGGTCGCGTCGGCCAAGGGCAAGTAAATTACTGCAAGAAAAAATAGGTAACTACTTGTCGTTGTGGCAAAGCCCCTCAATGCATGTAAATGAAAATAATTACTTCGAACAAACATTTGGCCGGAAATTGCAAGAAACGTCCCAATTAAAATTGCTTGAGACATAAAGCGTAACCACACAATTTGGGCTACTGGTACATTATGTCCTAATATTTTAGCCATCACATCCATCAATGCCATGGATAAAACCCCCAAGATCATCCAGATCGCGCCCTGTTGGGTCTTGTTAAGTTTCATATTGGAGATCTCGGAAGTCCAACACCGATCATACTATCCCGTGTCACCCAATCTTTTAGCTCGTTTTCTGAGAGCCCGATCGACTCTTTTGGTTGTGCAGGTACGACTATGTAACGCATGTCTGCTGTACTATCATGAACCCGTACTTGAATTTCCTCACCAAGTTCCAAACCGAACTCTGCGAGTACTTTTCGTGGTTCAATAACAGTTCTGGATCTGTAAGCTCGAGATTTATACCAATCTGGAGGTAATCCTAAAAGGTTACGAGGATAGCATGAACATAGAGTGCAGACTATAACATTGTGAACTGTTTCAGAGTTTTCTAAGGCAATTAAGTGCATTGGACCAATGTCAAAACCCATATTCCTTGATGCTTCCCCAGCATCATTAATTAGACTTTTTTTAAATGTGGGGTCTGTCCATGCCTTTGCTACTAGAGCCGCGCCGTTAGCAGGACTACGCTCATCCATAGTATTGATTTGTTCCTGAATTTGGGTTGCTGATAAATAACCTTTTTCGATCAATAGTTCTCGAACCGCTATTTCCATGGTCTGCCAATAAGTAAGAGAAGTATCGTCATCATCGCGATATGGATGATCAGATGGTGAAAGTGGAGCGTGATGGTCATGTGGCATCATAAGGCTCCAGCCAATGTTCGTAGATTTCTGCTTCGATAAAATCGTCTGGTCTTTCGGCGTTGTCTCCCCAAACCTCTTTCATTTTAAATCTAACGCGTATCAAATGAGACTGGTCCGGTTTGGCACGATAAGCATTTTGTTCTGGATTTTTAAACTCACCAATACGTCGTTCAATTATGCCAACTTTACCTCGTAAATATGCTGGCGTCCTTACGTGTCCTGGGGGCCACTGGTAAAGAACTCGAACCTTCATGAGGCATCTCCGTAGGTGACTCCGCGAGCTTTTATAACTTCCATTTTTTCTGCTAATTCTTGAGTAGAAAAAGCTCCAGCCTCAATCATGTTTTGCCCAATAGAGGCAATCCACCTTTCATAATAACTCATTTTTTCATAGGCGTCTTCGCCCATATCTTCGAGCACTCGGCGCAAGCTATCAGTATTCATTAGACCAGCTGATGATGACAGTACCATTAAAGCGTCTACACGTTTCTCCCAAAGAGCAAAGTCATGTTGTTCGCGGTCAATATTTCCGGCGGGAGAGCCACCCATATCGTGCCAACGTTTTCCAAAAAACCGTGTCATAAGGCATAGCTAGAGTTGGGTTTTGTAATTGTCCAGCAATCTGGTGGAGTTAACGTTAGCAAATTGCCAGTAAGAAGACTTCAGCGCTGTGAGGCAAAAAGTATATAGCATTTACTGATTAGCCTTTAAAAACACGTTGAAAAATGGTCTCGACATGTTTTGTATGATATTCAAGATCAAATTTATCTTCTATTTCTTTCACAGTCATTACTTTTAAAACTTCAGAGTCTGTCTTTAGCTCAGTTAAAAAATCAGCTCCTTGTTCCCATACTTGCATCGCACTTTTTTGGACTAAACGGTAGCTATCTTCTCGGCTTAGACCTTTTTGNGTAAGTGCTAGGAGTACTCTTTGGGAATGAANAAGGCCTTTGAACTTGNTCATATTTGTGANCATATTTTCAGGATAAATAACTAATTTATCAATCACGCTNGTCAACCTAGAAAGAGCAAAGTCTAGAGTAATCGTAGCATCAGGCCCAATGTTGCGTTCGACTGAGCTGTGCGAAATATCCCGTTCATGCCACAAAGCAACATTTTCCATTGCCGGGATTACACACATTCGTACGAGGCGCGACAATCCAGTAAGATTTTCAGTGAGAACTGGGTTTCGTTTGTGTGGCATTGCAGAGCTGCCCTTTTGACCCTTTGAAAAAAATTCCTCGGCCTCTAGNANTTCGGTACGCTGCATGTGGCGTATTTCGATAGCTAGGTTTTCAATTGAACTAGCAATAACACCAAGGGTTGCNAAAAACGCAGCATGACGATCTCTTGGTATGACTTGGGTACTGATTGGTTCGGGTATTAAACCAAGTTTTTCACAAACATGCTTTTCAACTGCAGGGTCTATATTTGCAAATGTACCAACCGCACCTGAAATTGCTCCAGTTGCTATTTCATCCCTGGCAACCTGCATTCGAGTTAAATTTCTTTTCATTTCGGCATAAAATTTGGCGAAAGTNAGGCCCATTGTNATTGGTTCGGCGTGAATTGCGTGGCTGCGTCCGATACGAATTGTATGTTTATGTTCATGAGCACGGCGCTTCAAAGCTTCAAGTAATGCTTCAAGGTCGGCTATCAAAATATCTGCTGCTTTAGTTAACTGTACATTAAAAGTTGTATCTAGTACGTCTGAACTCGTCATTCCTTGGTGAACAAATCTTGCCTCATCAACCCCGATTATTTCTGCCAAGTGCGTAAGGAATGCAATAACATCGTGTTTTGTGATGGCTTCAATCTCATCTATTCTATTAACGTCAAAATCTATATCTTTGGCTTTCCAAACGGCCTCTGCACTTGTCTGGGGAATAACGCCTAAATCGGCTTGAGCATCGCAAGCATGAGCCTCAATTTCATACCATATTCGAAATTTGTTGGCGGGCGACCAGATGGCNACCATTTTGGGACGAGAATAACGTTTGATCATCGGCTCATAGCCTTAAATGTTTGAGACTTAAGCTGGGCTGTAGCCTAGCGAGCCTTGATACTCAAGCTNTGGNTGACTGCTTGTACGCAGAACACGCAATTTCTTTGTAATGGTATTCGCTGAACGTAGGAGTGTTGAGGTTAGTTATTATANGTTTAAATTCCCATTAATTTGGCATCAAATTCATATTTAGTTAAATTTTCAAANCCATTTTCCGTAATTAACACCTGATCTTCCAGTTTAATTGAAAAATCACCGCCCACTGGAGAAACCAAAGCCTCAACNCAGAGNACCATNCCNGGCTCTAATTNATATTCAAATGCTCCATCGACNAGTTGGTCTGGATATGCAATTAATGGCCATTCATCACANAGACCCACACCATGCATCANNCAGCCATATTTTTGTTTTTGATAATTTTCATTNAAACGATGGCAGTTCTCAGATANACTNCGCATAGANACTCCNGGNGCAAGCATTCTCATATTNTGCNGTATNTGNTCGTGAGCNTGCTGCATNGCTGNNATCATATCTGGGCGNGGNNCTTTGTCNCCAATCCACCAACTACGAGATATATCCACACAAATGCCGTAGCTACTGATTAAATCCGTATCAAAACTTACAATCTCATTATTTTGCACCAATCTCGGTCCACATTCTTGAAACCAAGGATTTGTCCTTGGTCCTGAAGCTAGAAGCCTGGTTTCTATCCACTCGCCACCTCTTTTAATATTTTCTGAATGTAAAACTGCCCAAATATCATTTTCACTCATGTTTCCAGATGGCACGCCGCTGCGTGCCTCAGTCTCCATTTTGTAAACGGCCGTTTCACATGCGTGACTGGCACAGCGCATTGCTTTAATTTCATCCGGCCCTTTAATAACTCTGGCCTTCTCAGTTAATTCTTCACCGTCCATTATCTCAAAGCCTTGCTTTTCAAGTGCTCGTAGGCCCACCAGCATAATTTTATCAACAGCAAGGCGCAAATTTCCTTCGCCATGCTCAATAATAAGATCTTTTACCTCATGACTGAACTTTTCTGCTGCCAGATGGGCCATGTCGCCTCGATCAAAATAGAAGAAGTCCGCTCCTGAGCGTTGTTCGCAAACTAGTGGATTAAATTCAGACAAGAATGGTGAGTTTTTATAATCCCACATCACCATGTATCCGTCGGCGCATACAATTAAAGCTCGGAATGGGTTGTGAGTATTCCAGAGTTGCATATTAGTACTATCACTGGCGTAACGAATATTGAGTGGGTCAAATACGATTAAAGCGCCATAGTTTCGTGAGTTTACTCCATCGACTAATCTTTGATGACGAAATTGTCGCATTGCTTGTAAATCTGGTAGCTCCAACCCCGCCTGTCGCCATTCATCAAATGCTAGTTTGGTTGGCCCTATTTCAACACGGTCCATATCATTTGGAGTATTATCACCAGTAAATAATCCTTTGGTTGGATCAATTTTACGTGTATGGCTGAAGGGTATATTCATAGCGTGATCTCCTGGCTACCTGAATACATGTATAGTAGAAGTTGTAATTGCAGGTTTGTTTGCGACATATTTAGGGTTTATTATTTTTAGTGCAGTTTTATGGTAGAGATTTTACAAGATCACATTCCTTATGATATCTCCGAAAAACCAAATTTACCTGGGGTTAAGCCGCTTTCTTTAGGAGGGTGGTTGGTTGAAGATGAGGCTTTTGCAATGCAAATGGCAGAGCGTGACAGGCTGATTAGTGAATTACCTGATGAAGTATTTCGTGACGCTGGCGCTTCTTTTGAGGCAAAAACTGAAGTATTGGAACAAGTCCTACTAGTTTTAAGAGGTCGCTCTAATTACAAAATAAGTGCGAACCAAGTTATTCGTCCTGATAAAGTTGTTATCAAACTCGATGGTGATCCTTTATTGACAGCTGCTAGATTAGTTCAAGAAGATCTTTGCCTCCATGAGAAAAGTGGTGATGAGCATGTTTTGACTGCGGGTGTACTATGTTTTCCAGCAAGCTGGACCCTTGCTGAGAAAGTAGGTCGCCCTCTTAGTGCGGTTCATGGTCCAGTAGTTGAATACGATGAAAACATCGCTAAACGGGTCCAGCGAATGTTCGATGGTCTAAAAGCTGATCGCCCAATTTGGCGATACAACCTTTTACGATATGTACGCCCAGACCTTTACCAACCGCGTTCTGAGTCTGATGCGCGTAGAATAGATCTGGATTATGGTAGTGGTGACTATGTTCGAACTGAACATCAATCATTAATACGAATGCCTAAAACAAGTTCAGTCTTATTTTCGATACATACGTACATTGTGAAGGATTGATTTTTAGTTCGAGATTACAGGTTACTATCATCTAGTAACTTAAAGGCTTAGTCGAAGAATAAAGAAGGCGTAGCATGATGACGCCTTCTTAAATAAAAATTAGCAGCTAGCAGCTATAGTACATTCCAAATTCTACAGGGTGAGGCGTATGTTCGTAATGCAATACTTCGTCCATCTTTAGGTCGATGTAACCAGATATCTGGTCCTCTGTGAATACGCCGCCTTCTGTCAGAAAACCCATATCAGCTTTTAGTTCATCTAAAGCTTCACGTAAGGATCCACATACAGT
>NZVF01000047.1 GCA_002698165.1 Planktomarina sp.
GGCGAATATGCTGCATGTTTAGAAGGTCGGTCCACTGCTGAATATTGTGTGTTCAAAGAATAAAACCGCAAAGGCGCTACAAATAAGCCCTACCCGCTTCAAGTAAGCTTGCTCTTACAGCGCCAAATTCCCTGTTAATTCCCAAGAACAGGGAAAACCCACCCTCGCCAAATTAGCTTTTGAGTAAAGCCGCTAAGATCCCTTATATCACAGCCTCACCCGAAGCATCAGATAAGACAGCCGTTTGTAACGTGCTGAAACAACGCAGTAATTCAGGGTATTATGGGAAGCTGTGCTATCTGGGGAAGCAGATGGCGGAGGAACAGGGATTCGAACCCTGGGAGGACTTTCACCCTCGTCGGTTTTCAAGACCGGTGCATTCGACCACTCTGCCACTCCTCCGACAAGAGCCTAATAATAGGCAAAAATAGATTCAGCAAGGGGTACAGTCTAGGTAATCTATTAGAAATTTTCTTTTTAATACCTACTTCAGATAAAGCCGTTACAAAACACCTGTTAAAAGTAATTTTATCAAGTTTTTATTGATGGGCCTTANTTTGCTAAAACNCTTCAAACTGNACTTTGAATAACGTTTTGTACATTTAAAACCCTTGACCCTAGATCCCACTCGGGGTTTTGATTGATAAAATAATAAAAGAAAATCAATTAGGAGAAATGATGCTCAAAAGTATACTGTTTTTTGCATTTTTTGTCGTAAGCACCCTAACCTTCCGATCAACAGCTTTTGCCTTTGATACACAAGCGCAAGCAGCTTATATTATTGACCAAACAACGGGCACTGTACTTCTGGCTAAAAACGAGGACGTCCCTCTACCACCTGCTTCAATGTCGAAATTAATGACGTTATTTATGACTTTTGAAGCAATACGAGACGGGAGATTACTTTGGGACGATAAATTGCCAGTATCCGAACACGCAATGAGTTATCGCGGATCTTCTATGTTTCTGGACACAACAGATAGAGTAACTGTCAGAGACCTAATACGGGGCATTATTGTTTTATCTGGAAATGATGCCTGCGTTGTTGTCGCAGAAGCTTTATCTCCTGATGGGACCGAAACTGGATTTGCTAACATGATGACTTCCAGAGCTAAAAAGCTTGGTATGACTAATTCNATTTTTGCAAATTCNAACGGTTGGCCAAGCCCACAACATCGAATGTCAATGAAGGATCTTGCNATCCTAGCAAATAGAATTGTTGAAGAATTTCCTTCAGAATATACTCTATTTTCNGAAAAAGAATTTCTTTTTGATGGNCGAACGCCAAGCAACGTCCGCAATCGTAATCCACTTTTAAAATTAGATATTGGTGCGGATGGGCTNAAAACTGGATACACCCGAGAAGCGGGGTACGGAATGGTTGGTTCTGCTAANCGGANCAATAGGCGCGTCACCTTTGTCTTAACAGGGTTAAAATCATCTAAAGCACGAGCAATTGAAGCTGAAAAAATAGTAAACTGGTCTTTCCGGCACTTTACTTCAAAAACNATTCAAAAATCTAATCAACCAATTGCTGAGCTAGAAGTNTGGCGGGGAAATNATCAGACCGTTGGAGTNGCGTTAGAAAGTGACACAACATTCCTAGTTAAATCCACAGAAACCGAGAGTATCTCGTCAAAAATAGTATACCAAGGACCAATCGAAGCACCAATAANTATAGGTGACCCAATCGCAAAATTGATTATTTCAGTCCCAGGAATGGCTCCAAAAAAAATGCAGCTCGTCGCAACTGAAGCGGTCTCTCAGGGTGGGTTCGTATCACGTTTGAGGACAGCAGCATTGGTATTGCTGAGAAAAGTTAAAAAAGGTCGTTNGGGCGGATAGATGAGTCAAATAAATTTTGTAACTTTTGAGGGTATTGATGGGTGTGGNAAAACAACTCAAGCCAAACTTTTAGTTGAACACTTTATAAATAAAGGAACTGACGTGGTATTTTCCCGGGAGCCAGGCGGTAGCCCAGGAGCTGAAGCTATACGCGGACTTTTACTCTCTGGTGCCACCGACAAATGGACTGCCGAGACNGAACTTTTACTTTTTACCGCNGCTCGTCGAGACCACTTAGAAAAAACNATTGAGCCTGCTCTTTTATCTGGAAAAATGGTGATATGTGACCGATTTGCCGATAGTACGCGTGTCTACCAAGGTGCNACCCGAGGTGAACTTCGCAATAAAGTTGATTTATTGCACACAACGATGATTGGCCGAGAACCAGACCTAACAATCATCATCGACGTGGAACCAAAAATTGCATTAGAACGCGGTCTAGCCCGTCACTCTGGTGAGGATAGATTTGAAGATTTTGGTTTAAAGTTCCANGAACGTTTGCGTTTAGGTTTTTTAAATTTAGTTAAAGAGTACCCANCACGTTGTCACTTAATTGATGGAAATCGTTCTACAAACAAAGTGTTTGAAGATGTTCTGGCCTTGGCGCAAGCATGAATGAACTTCCAGAACCAGATCGTCTAGANGGGATCAAGCATCCAGCAGAAACCTCTAAGGTTTTTGGACATGAAACCGCNAAAACAGAGTTTCTAAGGGCGTTTCATACTGANCATATTCATCACGCTTGGATGCTTACNGGGCCAAAAGGGATCGGCAAAGCAACGCTTGCCTATAAGATTGCGCAATTTTTACTTTCTCANGAAGAAACTACNANCCAACTTTTCGATAAAATTTCACCAAATAGTANCTTAGACACCTTAAAAGATCATCCTGTTACAAAGCGAATTAGAGCAGGCTCAGANCCAGGGTTGTTCGTAATACGTCGCCCTTTAGATGAAAAAACTTTAAAGCTTAAAAAAGTCATCACTGTTGATACNGTACGTGAGCTGCGTCACTTTTTTAGCCTCTCTGCAAGTGGTAANGGCCGGCGGGTAGTTATCGTGGATTGTCTAGATGATATGAATAANAATGCGGCAAATGCTTTATTGAAAATTTTAGAAGAACCNCCAAAAAGCTCGACGCTGCTGTTGATAGTTAACCAACCCAGTCAAGCATTGCCAACTATCCGCTCACGTTGTCAAACTTTGAATTGCAAGCCTTTATCAATCCCTGATCTTCAAACTGCATTTGAAGCAGCTGCACCAGGTGTAGAATTTAATAAGAGTTTTGCTAACTTGTCAGGCGGCTCAGTAGGACGCGCCTTGCAGTTGGCTTTTTCTGAAGGGCTTGGAACCTACAACCAAATTATTGATTTATTTNTCGATTTACCAAAATTGGATCGNGGTAAACTTCTAAAATTAGCAAATCTTTTTGCGCGAACAACCGAAGAAAACTTTGAACAACTCCAGGGACTGTTTGACGTTTTTTTAGCACGAATGGCTTTATTTCCATTTAATATCTCCAANACTGATCAAACCACTGCAGCAGAACGTGAAGTCTTTAAACGACTTTGTCCGGACCAACGTTCATCTCGATTATGGGCGGATACACAACTTGAATTAAGCCAACGATTACGAAAAGGACAAGAAGCCAACCTTGACCCCAGTTCTTTGATCTTGGATATGGGCTTTAAGGTAGAACAGACGGCAGCAAAAATCTTGAACTAGAAAGGCCTTTTTTTGACCCAACCTCCCTTGATCACNGACAGCCATTGTCACCTTGATTTTCCAGATTTCAAGTATGAACTTNATAACATTGTNNTNAATGCAAAAAAGGCTGGGGTCCATCGAATGGTTNCGATTTGNACNCGCCTNNTTGAAGAACCNNCNGTTCGNGCAATAGCGGAAAAATATGNTCCNGTTTTTTACGCAGCGGGAACACATCCAATGAATGCAAACAAGGAACCAATGGNTGCAGTTGAGGAAATAATCAACATAGCCGCACATCCAAAGTTTGTAGGAATTGGTGAGACAGGATTAGATTATCACTACACGTCTGAAAGTTCAGAAAAACAAAAAAAATCTTTACTAATTCATATTGAGGCAGCACAAAAAACCAAACTGCCTCTCATAATTCATTCGCGAGCAGCAGATGAAGATATGGCTGAGATACTGCAAACTAATTACAATAAAGCTCCATACAACTGCGTAATGCACTGCTTCAGTTCTTCAATAGATCTTGCCCAACTTGCATTAAACTTGGGCTTCTACCTTTCCATGTCTGGAATTGCGACTTTCCCAAAGTCACAAGAATTGCGCGATATTTTTTCTAAAGCGCCTTTAGATCGCATATTAATTGAAACAGATGCTCCTTACTTAGCACCACCTCCGTTCCGCGGAAAACGTAACGAGCCAGCCTACAGTGCATTTACAGCCCAAATAGGAGCGGACGTATTTGGGATCGGTCTTGAAGATTTTGCAGCACAAACCGAAAAAAATTTTGAACGACTTTTCTGGAAGGCGGCATGAGCCGTACAGTTACTATACTAGGATGTGGTTCATCCGGTGGCGTCCCGAGGTTAGGGAACAAATGGGGTGCCTGTAATCCTGATAATAAAAAAAATCATCGACAACGTTGTTCCATTTTAATTGAGCAGACGAATTCAGATGGCTCGACACGTATTTTAATTGATACAACACCTGATCTGCGCGCTCAATTGTTGTCTGCTAACATCGGCGAGCTTGACGCAGTAATATACACGCATGCGCATGCCGACCATGTGCATGGATTAGATGACCTGAGAATGATAGTTATAAACATGCGNAAGAGGGTNCCCGTCTACGCGGATATAGATACTAAANCAGCCCTTTTACATCGTTTCAATTATGCTTTTGNAGCGCCANAAGGCTCCAGTTATCCCCCAATTTTGGATATGAATGAAATCAATGGNCCATTTGAGATTAAGGGCTGCGGNGGATCAATTANATTTGAACCATTTGAAGTAAACCATGGCAACATAAATGCCCTAGGTTTCAGGACTGGAAATATGGCATACTTACCAGATGTTTACGATATTCCAAAGGCAGCTTGGCAACACCTTAAAGNTCTCGATCTTTGGATTGTAGATGCCTTGCGATATACACCGCACCCATCTCATACACATGTTGAAAAAACTCTAGGCTGGATAAATAAAGTACGCCCTAAACGGTCTATNATCACTAATATGCATATTGATTTAGATTACGAGATTTTNAAGTNNGAGCTACCTNATGGAGTGGAACCNGCTTTTGATATGATGAGAGTACCTTTCTAATATGAACCTTATACTGCAGGTTATTATCCCTGTCTNTTTGGTAATTGGGTTTGGATACTTGGCCGTCTGGCAAAAATGGTTTCCCGATAGTGGCGTTGAAATACTTATGAAGTTCACTCAGAACTTTGCTATCCCCTGCTTATTATTTCGTGCNNTATCAGTTTTAGACCTACAACAAACCTTTAACATTGCGCTGCTNAGCAGCTTTTATTTTGGAGCAATTTGTGGGTTTTGTTTTGGACTCTTGGGAGCCCGANTTTTATTTAAACGANACTGGGAGAACAGCGTGGCAATAGGTTTTTGTTGCCTATTTTCGAACGCCGTTTTGCTAGGCCTTCCGATTACCGAAAGAGCTTACGGCATTGATGCATTATCCGCTAATTTTGCAATAATAGCNTTACATGCACCAATAGCATATTTNATAGGGATCACNACTATGGAGTTGATCCATGGCAAAAGCNCCAGCGTGGTTGAACNCATTCAAANAGTATTANGGTCGATGTTTAAAAATGCCCTAGTAATTTCATTAGTCTTGGGCTTTTNTGTAAACTTGTTAGAAATTCCATTACCTATAGTCGCAGCTGAAAGCNTCGATTTCTTAGCTAATGCTGCTTTACCTGTGGCTTTGTTCGGTTTGGGTGGTGTGTTGGTCAGATACCGGCCAGCAGGAGATCTCCGAGTAATATTGTATATATGTTTAATTTCTTTGATAGTTCACCCAAGTTTAGTGTGGATTACCGGTAATTTNTTTANTTTGTCTAAAACTGAATTTCGAAGCGCAATTTTAACATCAGCCATGGCGCCAGGAATTAACACGTATCTATTTGCTAATATGTACGGAAGTGCGCGCCGCGTGGCTGCCTCNGCCGTTTTGATTAGTACGGCCCTTACNGTTGTTACTGCAAGTTTTTGGTTGTTTGCTCTAGGTTAATTTGTAAAACGACTTGGTCGAAATGATTTAAGAAGAGGACTTTTGGAAATTTGAAACATTTCTGATGCCAACAACTGACCAACTAGGGGAGCAAGTGTCACGCCGCTGTGCATGACAGCAACGAACACTCCTTTGTATCCCGCTATATCTCCAATAACAGGAAAGCCATCAATCGGAACTGGACGAGTTCCAATTTTAATATTGGTTGAAATTAACTTAGTTTTTAAGTGGAGNTTTCTCGAAAGACGCGAAAGTACTTCAGCAGCNAGATCCATAGCAACTATATTTTCGTCAAAATCGCCACTAAATATTTCTCCTGCAGTAATAGTACCATCTACATTTTGTTTAAAATGAACATCGTTAGTCATCAAAACATGATTTATGAGATCTGGCACCGGACAGGTTTTAATTATCAGTCCCCTTTNATTTTGCATTGGAAGGGTCCAATCAAAACCCNCCAAACCNTTCTGCGCAGCAACTCCTGTAGCAATGGCCACCATGTCACATGANATTTCTCCAANATTAGTTTTAACGCCAGACACACGACCTTTTTTAAATTTTAAGCCTATTACATTGCAGCCACTAATAANTTTACCACCTTCATCAGCAAGTTTACTCAANAATGCCAAAGCTACCCGGTCAGCTTCAGCTGCACCCTCATGAGCGGTATGTATTGCCACTTCAGGTACATCTTTCAAATTTGGCTCAAGATTTTTAATTTCATTTTTATTCAGTAATTTAGCAGAATAGCCTCGATCCACCAAATTAGTAAATTGCCGCTGAAGNTCTTTGNCGNCATCTTCCCACCAAAGGGTACCTTGCCATCTGACACAGTCATTCAGATCAATCTCAGCTTTTAAATTTCGGAATGTATCAANNGCGGCATTACGTAACTTAAAATAGGCAGAGNTCTCTGCAAAGCTAGCATTTATCCATCCAAAGGAATTACTACTGGCAGCNCCACCTAATTTACCTTGCTCCAAGACTACTACATCAGCACCCAAATTAAGGCACGACATCGCTATGCTTGCCCCAACAACTCCCGAGCCAACAACAAGAACTTTAGGTTTATGCCCCATTGTAACTCACTTGGTTTNTTAAANTACCAAGAGACGAGACACTTACAGACACTGTATCCCCTGGNATCAAAAATTTAGGTGGGGATGAACTTCCCCCACTTCCCTCTGGTGACCCAGTGGCTATNATGTCACCAGCTGCAAGGGGATAAAGGTGAGATAGGTAAGACAGAAGCCTGGGCACCGAAAACAACATTTGATCACCATAAGCGCTTTGCTTTAGGACCCCATTTACGCGGGTTTCAAGTCGCATATTTGGTATNGGCTGGGCTTCTGATACCGAAACAATCCACGGCCCCCAGCTACCAGAACGATAGAAATTTTTACCAGCATGAACTGAATGTTTTTGATAACCGCGCACGGATCCTTCGTTCATAATAGAAAANCCAAAAATATATTTTTTAACATCNGNTTTGGACACTCGCCACATTGGCTTACCAATTACTACAACAATCTCTCCTTCATAATCATAAGTATCCCCAGCTAANCCTGGTGGAAAATCNAAGTTTTCACCATGACCGATTAAACTATCATTAAAACGAGAAAAAACTACTGGTTCGCTGGGTATCTCTGGAGCTATAANATCAACTGGATATTTTTTGTTATAATTAAGACCTGCACATATAATTTTTTGTGGATTTGGAATTGGGGGTAGCAACTTAACTTTTTCCAATGGTATTGCAGTACCAAATTCCATTTTATNTGCCATTTCAGAAGAGATTGCTGCCTTCAAATCTGGATANTTTTGACTAAAATCTGCNGAGGCGGGAAGGATATTACCATCACTTANGGAACCATANTTATAATTCCCATCAATTTCAAAGCTAGTAAATNTCACTAAAAGCCCTCTTCAATTTGGCGAACNATTGCACTGATTATTTGGTTNTANGGCGTNATTAAACCATGTTTCTTTGACACTAAGGGAACCATTCCATTAATATAGTCAATTTCAGACCTGCGTCTAACCATATGATCTTGACGCATGGATGGTATAGCATCTGGCATTAAATTAACAAATTTCTCTAAGTATTCCTCAGGTTCTTGGAATGAAAATTCTATTCCCTCAGCACAGCCTGCAGCATAGGCTTCGTTTAGGCATCCCATAGCAATTTCTCTCCATTCAGGCTTTCCTAAAAGTTCACCAATAGTACATTGAAAAATAGTACAGGGCCCTGATAGAGCGACATTACAAATATACTTTTCCCATATCAATTGATGAATATCGTCAAAGGCCCGCGCATTAAAACCAGCACCCCTCCAAGTTTCCTCTAAAAGAGAGAGCCGCTCTGATTGACCACCCTTAATTTCACCTAACCGGATCAATTTCATTGCGTTGTGGTGCGCATGCCCTGGAGCCTTCATTTGAGCACCAAAGCCATCTGCAACACCAAGTAACACGTTGGCCTTTTCTATATACTTTGAAATGATATCGCCTGAACCGAGGCCATTTTGAATTGTTAACACCATGGCGTGCTTTGGCATNATTTGCGCAATNTTNTGTGCCACAACTCCAACACTGGATGCTTTAGTTGCTACAATATAGAGATCACATGGCGGNACANTTAACACATCTACAACTGCTNTAATNCCTTTCAANGTNCTATCACCACTTATTCCAGAAAGTCGAAGACCAGTTGAATTAATGANNTTTACATGTTCTTCCCATGAATCTACGGCCCAAACTTTGTGACCAGCTTCCGCAAATAAAGTTGCATAAATCGAGCCCATTGAGCCCACTCCAACAATAGCGATCTTCATCTTTTCTCATCCAATCAATTAATATTGCAGACTAATAACCTACTACTTTATATTTTAAATTGTGATTAAAAAATATAATTCGAGTACCGAGTTCCCCATTTTTTTTATAACTACCTCTTGTCTAAGTTATTAGGAACCACAACTTTANTACTCAGCTGGGAATCAAAAATGCACAATAACTCACCAGAACAAATGCCCTTTTTGGAAAATCCTGCTCCAAATGTGCGCGAACGTGAAAAGATGGAGGGTGGAAAGGCTTTCCGACTGGAAACTGAATTCACCGCCGCAGGTGATCAGCCNACTGCTATAAAAGAACTAGTAACAGGCATCCAATCTGGTGAACAAAACCAGGTCTTGCTNGGAGCTACAGGTACTGGAAAAACTTTCACTATTGCTCGAACAATTGAAGAAACTCAGCGTCCCGCNATTATTTTAGCACCNAATAAAACTTTGGCAGCTCAGCTTTATGGCGAATTTAAGGCGTTTTTCCCTGATAATGCGGTAGAATATTTTGTCAGTTACTATGATTACTACCAACCTGAAGCTTATGTGGCGAGATCCGATACCTATATTGAAAAAGAAAGCCAAATTAATGAGCAAATTGACCGAATGCGACATTCAGCGACACGCTCACTGCTTGAACGCGACGATGTGATAATAGTTGCCTCGGTCTCATGTATTTATGGTATAGGGTCTGTAGAAACTTATGGTGCAATGACTCAAGATCTGCACCTTGGAAAGAATTATGATCAACGAAAAGTAATGGCTGATCTGATAGCACAACAATACCGGCGGAATGATCAAGCTTTTCAACGAGGTACGTTTAGGGTCCGNGGTGACAGTTTGGAAATCTGGCCAGCGCACTTGGATGATAGAGCGTGGCGACTAAGTTTTTTTGGGGAAGAACTTGAAAATATTGTTGAATTTGATCCACTTACAGGTGAACGCACAGACAAATTTGAAAAAGCTCGGATTTATGCCAACAGTCACTATGTGACCCCTCGTCCTACAATGAAACAAGCAATTATTGGAATAAAAAAAGAGCTACGTATCCGTTTGGATCAGCTCGTNGATGAAAATAAACTCCTAGAAGCCCAACGNCTTGAACAACGTACAAATTTTGATCTTGAAATGTTAGAAGCAACNGGCGTCTGTGGAGGAATTGAAAATTATTCNCGTTATTTAACTGGGCGTTCGCCTGGCGAGCCACCNCCAACTCTTTTTGANTTCATCCCCGATAATGCCATTGTCTTTGCAGATGAAAGCCACGTGAGCGTACCTCAAATNGGTGGTATGTATAAGGGAGACTACAGACGGAAATTTACTCTTGCAGAGCATGGATTTAGATTGCCATCTTGTATGGACAATCGTCCCCTAAAATTTGAAGANTGGGATGCAATGCGTCCTCAATCAATTTTTGTGTCAGCAACGCCAGCTTCCTGGGAGCTTTCGCAAGCCAGCGGAGTATTTACCGAACAAGTTATCCGACCAACAGGTTTGTTGGACCCATTAGTAGAAATACGCTCAGTGGATACTCAAGTCGACGATCTTTTGGATGAAATTCATAAAGTAGCAGCTGCAGGACAAAGAGTTCTAGCCACAACTTTAACCAAAAGNATGGCAGAAGATTTAACCGAATATCTTCATGAACAAGGTATAAGAGTGCGTTACATGCACAGTGANATCGACACCATTGAGCGTATCGAAATTTTGAGAGACCTCAGGCTAGGCGCCTTCGATGTTTTAGTTGGAATTAACTTGCTTCGTGAGGGATTAGACATTCCCGAATGTAGCTTGGTTGCAATACTAGACGCTGATAAAGAGGGATTTTTAAGATCTGAAACGTCTNTNGTGCAAACCATTGGGCGTGCTGCCAGAAACTCTGAAGGACGGGTGATCATGTATGCGGATAAAGTTACAGGATCAATGGAACGAGCCATCGGAGAAACCAACCGCCGGCGCGAAAAGCAAGCAAAGTACAATATTGCGAACGGGATCACTCCCCATACTGTAAAGAAAAATGTTGAGGATATTTTGGCTGGCCTTTATAAAGGCGATACCGACATGTCGCGTGTTACTGCAAAAATTGATACTTCCCTGCAGGGGGGAAATATTCAAACTGTACTGGAAGGCCTCAGAAATGACATGCGCAAGGCAGCTGAAAATCTTGAATTTGAGGAAGCTGCACGGCTACGTGACGAAGTTAAACGATTAGAAACAGTTGAACTCACAATAGCCGACGATCCATTAGCAAGACAGTATGCTGTTGAAAAAGCTGTACGTGATAACCAAACAACGTCTGGCAGATCTACGGGCGGCCGAGCGGATAGAAAAAAACCAGCAAGACGTCGTCGGAGGAGTAATAAAAGCTGAAAGTTGGCCCTAGGATCAGACACCAACCTCTTCAGACGGCAAAAGCTGTACTCCATTGATGAGCCACTTATCATCTACACTTATCATTCTGTAAGCCATGACATGAAATCGACCTTGTTCATCCTTAATCTGAACCTTTTGCCAAAACTCATTCGCTATCGTCTCCAGCTCTAAAAACTTAATTTTTGCTGGCCGGTGAACCATAGGATAGCCTCGTCGGACCATTAGGCCAAAGCGGTCTGAAGTTTTAAAAATACTCTGGATGGTCGGGCTCGCATACTCAAATGCTGCCACAAAATCGTCTTTCTTAAACGCATCTATTTGCATTTGGATAGTGGTTTGTATTCTTCTCTCGTCCGCCCAAGTGGGCGCGAACGAGGCCACCCACATACTTACAATAATGATTAAATACTTCATTGTTCGTCTCCCTTACCTGTCAGAAAACTAGTGCGTAGGGGTAGGCTGTCAAAATATTTGCATTCACGACAGTTTTCCAGCCAAGCATTTTTCAATCAGCTCAATGCTCTCTTCAATACCCAGCAAAGCTAAAAACCCACCAAACCTGGGGCCTTGTGACGCACCCAGCAAGACTTCATAAAGCGCCTTAAACCAATCACGCATTTGATCAAAGCGTTCACGACCACATGAAAAAACAAGGTTTTGAAGCGCATCTGGATCTAATCCATGGTTCCAATTCTTCAACCCATTGCGTAATTCAATCAAAGCTTCAGTCTCTAATTCATTAGGCAACCGATAAACTTTTGTTGGCTTCACAAAATCATTGTAATAACGAACTGCAAATTTAACTGAATTATCTAAGTCGGCGTGGACTCCAGGAGTAGCATCCGCCGCATAGCGTTTGATAAAACCCCACAGCTGGTCTTCATTTTCTGCTCCCACAACCGAAGCCAAGTTNAATAACATAGTAAATGGCACAACCATCTTGCTTGTTGGTACGCTACCAGCATGAATATGCCACACTGGGTTGTTTAAACGAGCTTTATNATCCTGGGNTTCGTAAGCCCTTAGTTGTTGGTGATATTCATCTACCGCTTTTGGAATAACNTCAAAGTGCAGGCGTTTGGCTGTTTTTGGCTTTAAATACATAAAGTAAGAAAGGCTTTCAGCACTAGCGTACCTCAACCACTGATCGATCGAAACACCATTACCAGAAGTTTTTGATATTTTTTGTCCACTTTCATCTAAAAATAACTCGTAGCTAAAATGCTCTGGTGCATTGTGACCTAAAATACGAGATATTTTGTCATAAATAGGAGTGTTGGTGGAGTGATCTTTNCCATACATTTCGAAATCGACACCAAGCGCTGCCCAGCGAGCACCAAAATCTGGTTTCCATTGTAATTTTACATTTCCCCCAGTAACGGGCAACGTCATCTCACTACCATCTTCACAATCGAAAGTTATTGTTCCATCTTTTTTGTTTACCGATTTTACTGGCACATACATGACCCTGCCAGTGAGCGGATGAATTGGCAAAAAAATCGAATATGTTTTCTGACGCTCTTCACGTAGGGAGGCCAACATNACCGTCATAATTTCTTCATATTTTTCTAAAGCCCGGAGCAAGATTTTATCAAATTTTCCACTCTTGTAAAAATCTGTNGCGCTGATGAATTCGTACTCAAATCCAAAGGTGTCTAAAAATCTTTTAAGCATTGCATTATTATGGTGACCAAAACTCTCATATTTTCCAAACGGATCTGGCACNGAGGTTAAGGGAAGCTGTAAAAATTCATTTAGGCTTTCTGCATTGGGCACGTTACTTGGTACTTTTCGCATTCCNTCCAAGTCATCAGAAAAACACACAAGGCGTGTGGGAATTTCACTAAGCTCTTGGAAAGCACGCATTATCATTGACGTTCGAGCTACTTCACCAAACGTTCCAATATGGGGTAAACCGCTTGGCCCATATCCTGTTTCAAACAACGCGTGACCTTTTATTGGCGGCTTCTTTTCAAAACGCTTTAATATCCGACGGGCTTCTTCAAAAGGCCATGCTTTTGACTGCATGGNAAATTCGCGCAGATCAGACATGTCAAACTCCATTTTCTAAAGTTTCCCTATTGCCGCNCAAGCGCCAGGTCAATAAGTTGGAGTTAAAATTTCAAAGGGATTTTTTTAAATTGGGTGATAATAGCACACCACTTTCATCACAAGATTGCCTAGTGGCTGTCATGATTGCAATTTCTGCAAGTGATGAAGACATACGTACTGCTGAATTAGTCACGATACAGTCTATAGTAAATCATTTACCCATCTTCAGTGATTATGACGTTGACCGTATTAAAACTGTTGCGGCCATGGTGTTGGATTTACTGTCAGAAGTAGATGGGCTTGATGCTCTTTTTGGACTAATTCGTGAAAGTCTGCCAAAAGGCTTGAATGAGACTGCATATGTTATTGCCTGCGACGTTGCTGCGGCAGATGGAAAGTTACGGCAAGAAGAATTACGTATGTTACAAGAAATTCGTTATGAATTAGACTTGGACCGTCTTCACGGAGCAGCAATTGAGATGGCAGCACGTGCCCGTTTTCGCAAGCTAAATTGAGCTGTAAATAATAGGTTAACTCCACAAACCAATGGATCGTATTTCTGAAGAACTGGTTCTACTCATTGGTAGGTTGATATAGCACCATGCCGGCGCATCCATAGAACTTAATCTTTGAGAGTCCTTTTGAACAATTTGGTATGNTGCAAATTTACGGGCAGCCGGAGAGCGAAGTGCCAAAAGACCCTGTCTTGGTCGAGCTAAAACCCCAACGGGCATTAATGAAAAGATCATTTCCCATTCTTCCCACAGGTGAACAGTTGCTAAATTGTCTGCNCCCATAATCCAAGTAAATTGGGTTGATGGATAAAGCTGCTTCAAAGTCAATAAGGTATGGTATGTAAAATGCGTGTCTAACAATGCTTCAATTTTAGTAACTTTAATTTTTGGGTGCTGAAAAACTCTTTTTGCGTGGTTCACTCTTTTGTCCAAAGATGACGGGTTTTTGTCTTTCAAAGGGTTCTGGACACTTATCAATAACCATATTTGGTCCAAATTAAACCGCTTCAGCGCATGTAAGCAGACATTTAAATGGCCATCGTGAGCTGGATCAAAAGAACCACCAAAGAGGCCAACCTTTAAACCAGCATGAGATTTCGGAAATTTGTAACGCATAACACTTTCCGTCAGTACAATAATTAGACTCGAGGCAATACACCCATTTAGTCGACAATAACTCAAATCAACGATTCATATTTGCACCTATGCTTTTGTCAAGGTAACAGTTGCTTCAAATCTATAATCAATACTTGGAGCAACCATGGCGGCATATCAATACGTTTATCATATGGATGGTGTTTCTAAAACTTACCCTGGTGGCAAAAAGTGCTTTGAAAATATTCGTTTATCATTTTTGCCTGGTGTTAAAATTGGGGTAGTTGGCGTTAATGGTGCTGGAAAATCTACACTATTAAAAATTATGGCGGGTCTAGATAAGGATTATACAGGCGAAGCTTGGGCCGCCGAAGGTGCAAAAGTTGGCTACTTACCACAAGAACCGAAATTAGATGAAGCCCTGACTGTGCGCGAAAATGTCATGCTTGGTGTGAAAGAGAAAAAAGATATCGTAGATCGGTACAACGAATTAGCGATGAATTATTCTGACGAAACAGCTGATGAAATGGCTCAACTTCAAGATGAAATTGACGCTCAAAATCTTTGGGATCTGGATGCTCAAATAGATGTTAGCTTGGAAGCCTTAAGATGCCCACCCGATGAAGCAATGCCCAAAAATCTTTCCGGTGGTGAGGCACGCCGGGTGGCCTTATGTCGTTTGTTATTGGAGCAGCCAGAGATGCTACTACTTGATGAGCCAACAAACCACTTAGACGCAGAGACCATTGGATGGCTACAAAAACACCTCATCGAATACCCCGGCACCATTTTAATAGTTACACACGACCGGTATTTCCTAGATGATATCACAAGTTGGATCTTGGAAATTGATAGGGGCCAGGGCGTTCCGTATGAGGGCAACTACTCTAGCTGGCTGGAACAGAAAGCCAAGCGCCTTTCTCAGGAAGCACGAGAAGATAAATCAAAACAAAAAACCTTGGAACGCGAACTGGAATGGATGCGTCAGGGTCAAAAAGCTCGACAGGCAAAATCAAAAGCTCGAATTTCAGCCTATAATGATATGGCTAATCAGTCAGAAAGAGAAAAATTAGGGCGCGCGCAAATCATCATTCCAAATGGGCCGCGTTTGGGCTCAAAAGTAATAGAAGTCCAAGGCTTAAAAAAAGTGATGGGTGATAAACTTCTTGTGGAGGAGCTCTCTTTCTCATTACCACCTGGCGGAATTATTGGAGTGATTGGCCCCAATGGTGCGGGCAAGACAACACTGTTCAGAATGCTAACTGGACACGATAAACCAGATAGTGGGTCAATCGAATTTGGTGATACTGTACAACTATCATATGTGGATCAATCACGTGATGACNTAGATCCTAACGCAAATGTTTGGGANGCTATTGCNGANGGTTTNGATGTAATTCAGCTTGGTGACGCAGAAGTAAACGGCCGGGCTTATTGCTCCGCTTTTAATTTCAAAGGGGCAAGCCAACAGAAAAAAGTCAGTCTTTTATCCGGTGGTGAGCGAAACCGAGTCCATATGGCAAGNCTCCTTCGAACNGGCGGCAACGTTCTATTGTTAGATGAACCCACTAATGATCTTGATGTTGAAACATTACGGGCCCTGGAAGATGCCCTTGTTGATTTTTCTGGCTGCGCAGTAGTAATTTCGCATGACCGTTTCTTTCTTGACCGTATATGCACGCATATCCTGGCGTTTGAGGGTGAAGCACATGTGGAATGGTTTGAGGGGAATTTTGAAGACTACGAGGCTGATAAAAAAAGGCGATTGGGNATTGATGCTTCACAGCCAAAAAGAATGAAACACAAAAAGTTTGTACGCTAACTCGAAAAAAGCCTACGTTAACATAATCCGTTTATTGGCAACTACTTTTTTCAAGTTTGATAGATTTTAACCATGAAGCATTTCTACAAAATTTAGATTTACTACTGCACAGGCTTTATCCAAAACCAAATTTAGAAGTCTTGAGACTTGCATTTCTACTGTAACTACCCCATATGACCACTGCAACGTTACCGCATCTCGACCAACTGTTCTCCTTATTCGGCCACAGTCCTCGACATGAATTGACTGACGCCGACCTGCCACAATTCCGTGGGCAGTATAATAAGATGGAGTGAACGGATGGCTACTGGCACCGTAAAATGGTTTAACGCAGATAAAGGCTATGGATTTATTGCCCCCGATAATGGTGGATCAGATGTATTTGTACATGTTACAGCAGTACAGAACGCAGGTCTTGATGGCTTGAGTGAAAATCAAAAAGTTTCTTTCGAAGTTGAGACTGGTCGTAACGGCCGCGAAGCTGCAACAGATTTAAAAGCTACATAATAAAATGAATTAGGTCTCTTCAATTAAGTGTTTCTAAATACTTTTAAAGTTGAGACCTATTTCCAAATCACATCTTAAAATAAGCCTCACGGCTTATTTTTGATTTTTATATTTTTTAAAAATGGCAACAAATGTCCCATATCAGGTCCATGTGACATTCCAGTAAGTGCCTGTCGAAGTGGCATATACAAATTTTTACCACTCCGACCAGTCACTTCAGTTACATTTTGTGTCCACGTTTTCCATGTATTAGCATCGAATTGGCCCGGTGGGAGTAAGGAAACGGCTTTGAGTACAAACTCACGATCTTGGTCATCAATTTTTGGTTCGGCACCCTTTTCCATTAAATCCCACCAGGCACTTAAATCTTTTAAAGTTGAAATATTCATACGAACGATATTCCAAAAGTCTTCTGCTTTTTCTGGCGGTACCCCTAATGCTGATATGTCAGCAATGATGTCAGAAGCGCTCAATCCTTGTAAATATTTCATTGTTAAGGGTGCTAAATCCATTTGATCAAATTTTGTTGGCGAAGCACCAAATTTTGTTAAATCAAACCCCAAAATAATTTCATCTAAAGACCCCATCAACTCAACTGGTTCCGACGAACCTAATTTCGCTAAATGGCTAAGAAGCGCCATAGGTTGCAAACCAGCCTCACGCATATCACCCAATGCTAAAGAACCTAGACGCTTGGATAAGCCCTCACCCTTTGATCCTACCAAAAGAGAATGATGCGCAAATTTTGGTACATTTCCACTGAGGGCTTGGATTATTTGTATTTGCGTGGCTGTATTAGTGACATGGTCGGAACCGCGAACAACATATGAAACACCCATATCAGTATCATCACAAATGGACGCTAAAGTATAAAGGACTTGTCCGTCACCACGGATTAGAACTGGATCACTGACTGACGCCACATCGATAGATGTCTCGCCTAAAATTCCATCTGCCCAATCAATCCTGGATTGATCCAACATAAACCGCCAATAGCCATTAGATTCAACACGCAAACTATCCTTTTCTTTTTTTGATAAGGTAAGGCTCGAGCGATCATAAACTGGTGGTTTACCCATATTTAATTGTTTTTTTCGTTTAAGGTCTAATTCCAATGAAGATTCAAAACATTCATATAACTTACCCATGTCACGGAGTTTTTCCGCTGTTTGAGCATATTGTTCCAATCTATTTGATTGAAACTCAATCTGGTCCCAATAGAGCCCAAGCCACTCCAAATCTCTTTTTATAGAGTCAACATACTTCGGCTTTGAACGTACTGGATCAGTATCGTCTATCCGCAGAACAAAAGTTCCATCCATCTGCCTTGCAATAAGGTAATTAAAAAGAGCAGTGCGTAGATTTCCAACATGTAGGTGACCCGTAGGTGATGGTGCAAAACGAGTAGTGGTCATCAGTATCTCCTGTCAGGCTTTATTTACGCCGCGCTCATCCAAGTTGTCCATATTATTGGAGGTTTTGCATATATTTGATAAATCCGACAAACCTAGACCATCAAATAGTGACAAGAATTTAGCTGCAAAAAATATTTTTGTAAATCTTAATGAATTCTTATCTCGATAAGTAGAAGATTGAAGTTTAGGAACTATCACGCCACCCGCTAGCAATGGGATAGCGTCGGTCCAACCAAAAGGCCCGATCTGAGAGCCGAGTTCCCGGTGCAGATTGAAACCGTTTATACTCACTGTTATAAAGGAGGTTTTCAACTTTTTTAACCATAACACGATCGTATCCTGCAGCAACACAATCTGATACACCAGCATCCTGATCAATCAGCATAGCTAATATACCATCTAGAATATTATAGGGAGGTAGAGAGTCCTCATCTTTTTGATCATGACGCAATTCTGCAGTTGGCGGTTTATCTATTATACCTCTATCAATCACTACTGAATTGGGGCCCAGCATCCAATTCCGATGGTTTCGATTTCGCCATCCACAAATATCAAACACTCGAGTTTTATATAGATCTTTAATTGGATTAAAACCACCGGCCATATCTCCATAAATGGTCGAATAGCCCACTGCTACTTCAGATTTATTACCTGTTGTAAGTAACATATGTCCAAACTTGTTCGAGAGGGCCATCAAGATAAGACCGCGCAAACGCGATTGGATATTTTCCTCTGTTAGGTCTGTCTTTGTACCAGTAAAAATTGGCTCCAATAATTCAGTAATAGCACTACGAGGACCATCAATAGGGATTGTCCGCAGGGTTATTCCCAAAACATCAGCCAATATTGCTGCATCATCAAGTGATTTTTGACTAGTATATTCCGATGGCATCATTATCCCATGAACATTTTCTGGCCCTAACGCATCCGTCGCAATAGCAGCCACAGCTGCGGAGTCTACTCCACCAGACAATCCCAAAACTACCGACGAAAANCCTGTTTTTCGAACATAATCTCGCAAAGATAGAACCATCGCACCATAATCTCTTTCTAATGAGTCCATAGATTTTTCACGGTTGCCTTCCAGGGCTTTCCAGCCTTCCTTTGATCTCTCAAAGGTTACATGCTCAACAGACTCCTCAAAAAGTGGCATAGACAAAGCCAGCTGACCACCTGGGTTCAAAACAAATGATCCTCCATCAAATACCTGATCATCCTGCCCGCCCACCATATTTAAGTAAACTAACGGAAGCTGAGTTTCGACGACCCTAGATACCATCTCGGATATACGCTCTTCCATTTTGTCACGAGAATACGGCGAGCCGTTAGGGACTACCAATAATTCAGCACCAGACTCAACTAAAGCCTCTGGTACATCTGAATGCCAAGCATCTTCACAGATTGGGGTGCCAATTCGTATTTCACCAACTTTATANGGGCCTGAAATATTTGTTTTTTGGTANAGCCTTACCTCATCAAANACCCCCTCATTTGGAAAATTGTGTTTTTTAATAATAGTCTGNACCNGGCCAGAATTCAGAATGTAGAACGCGTTATAGAGCCCAGTATTATCACGAAAAGGCGCTCCCACTCCAATAGCTGGGCCATTTTTACANTTTTTTGCCAACTCATTAACCTGAAACATAGCTTCTTGAACAAAAGCCGGTTTCATCACTAGATCCTGCACTTGATAACCAGTTATGAACATTTCNGGCAATATNAGCATATGAGAATTGGCTTCCTTGGCTTTATGCCAAGCCCCATAAACTTGCTTAGAATTATTGATAATATCTCCCAAGCTCGCATTTAATTGAGCCATAGTAAGTTGAAATTGATTTTTCATGAATTTACTTNATCCCNCATATTTAACCAATGNTTATCAGACATTTNGGAATAGAAAAAGCAAATCCGTCAATCAAATGTGGAAATACGTTGCTCTACTCCANTAGGTTTATTAGACTCNGNATGGATAACTTATTTTGATCCGTGGTCAGGGACATACTTCTGGGGAANATTTTATGCGAATAAAGATNNTACCATTCGCTCTTGTTGTAATAACTATTGCTTTTTGTGGGACGGCTTATAGCCAATCTTTGGGCGAACAAACAAAACAATATGAGAATGGTGGTTTCTATAAAGGNACGTTTAAAAATGGACGGCAACACGGTTATGGAACATATAGCNTACCTAACGGCTACGAGTACTCTGGTGAATGGGTAAACGGCCAAGCAGTAGGAGAAGGTATCGCAAAATTCTCCAACGGCTCTATTTACGAAGGAGCCTTTATTAACGGAAAACCAAATGGATTTGGAAAAATCAAATATGCCGANGGTGGCAAATATACAGGCNNATGGNTTGACGCTCAAATTGATGGTCAAGGTGTTGCAGAGTATNCAAATGGCACCCGTTATANAGGAGGCTTTAGTNCCAACAAATATCATGGAAAGGGAACTTTAGTTTTAAATAATGGCTANAGCTATGAAGGCGACTGGGTNAATGGAATAAAAGAGGGTCAAGGTACANTAAACTATGCAGATGGAGCNATGTATACTGGCCAATTTGTTGCAGACTCCCGTNANGGNGACGGATCACTGACNACGGCAGATGGCATTGTTNTAATNGGTGTTTGGAAAAAAGGGGAGCTCATCGGAAANGGTACCGTTAAGCAACCNAACGGAGATATTTATANTGGTGAAATTAAAAATGGACGTCAGGAAGGTACAGGCGAAGTTGTTTATTCGAATGGAGACGTATACATTGGACAGTTCAGCAATGGNTTTCGCCAAGGNTCNGGCGAACTNATTGGTGCTGATGGATACCATTACATTGGAAATTGGTTCNAAGGGCAGATTTCAGGATCNGGCACTGAAACTTACCCTGATGGGTCAGTTTATCAGGGAGAATTTTNAGCCAACCTAGCAGACGGGAANGGTAAAATNACTTACGCGAACGGCGCTACNTATGTGGGCAACTGGAAAGCAGGAACGGTCGACGGTAAAGGNACTTCTACNTACCTANATGGTATGATCTACACAGGAAATTTTGAAAATGGAAAAATACATGGATTTGGTGTGATGACCTTCGGGAACAGTTACCGTTACGAGGGAAACTGGAAGGACGGACAGCGGCATGGTCTAGGTAAAGTCAGATATAAGGACGGCACAACTTATGAAGGTGAATTTAAAGAAGGACAACGCTCAGGTAGCGGAAGTATGAAAATGAGAGACGGTTTTGTATATTCCGGTCAATGGCTATCAGGAGAAATGCATGGCTCAGGGATAGCAAGATACGCAAATGGTGATGTTTATGAAGGGAACTTCTTCGCTGGCCGTCGCCAAGGCCAAGGTTCGATGAAATATGCAACTGGTTCTATTGAGAATGGTTTATGGACCGAAGGAGAACTTAATTCTGGTGGAGCTACAGAGACAGAAGAGTAATAATCTCTTATTAAACGATGCTATATTTATTTGGCTAAGTCATAATATAATTACCAAGCTACAGATAAACCATTTTGATCAAAAAAACAGCCTGTATCTTTAGCCTCGATGCTTTCTATAACATTGAACAAGCTTACAGCAGTTGCAGAAGGTGATTTCGATTGATGGGTGGTGATGAATTCCTTGGTTAAAGGTGTCTCAACTGTTCCTGGATGTAAGGAAAAGCACGCGGACTGAGGGTGACTGCGCGCAAATTCTATAGAAGCGGTGTGCACAATTTGATTAAGTGCAGCCTTTGCAGCTCTATAAGAAATCCAGCCGCCCAATCGGTTATCACCTATGGACCCAACCCTTGCTGAAAGTACCGCCACTCGCGATTTACAATCTTTCGCTAACAAGCGGCTAATATTTGAAAGTATAACTGCAGGACCAATCGCATTTATTTGCATTTGCTCAGCCATACCATTAGCGCTAATTGCACGTATTGTTTTTTCAGGTTTATATCCATTAATTGTTAGCGCGCCAGTCGCAATTATAATGGTTTGAAATGACGGCTTTAGTTTACCTAACGCCAACGCCACTGTTTCAGGATATTTAAAATCCAATCCATCATAACTCCGCGAGACACCTTCGCAGCTCCATTGACGGGATGTATACTCCGTTTCTAGTGCTGCCCCAATTCCACCGGAATTTCCAATTATCAAAACACGCTGCATTTTTTCTTCATAAGGCACAAAATTCAGAACACCAGAAAATTCTAAATTTATTATCCTAAACCTCAGATATAATGAATTTGCGAGTATTTGTCGTAATTTTTTTCTTTCAATTTACAAAACCACAGGTATATCTAAGCCATGGAAAAATTGGCTTATCAAAATCTACTTTTAGCTCTCAGCAGTAACTGAGCGTGCTTTCAGGTGCGAGACGCTCAACTTTGGCAAGCACCTCAAAAACAGAACTTTAATTTATAAAGAGCACTCAAATGACACAAGATAGTGTAGTTATTTTTGATACAACCTTGCGTGACGGCGAGCAAAGCCCTGGCGCTACGATGACACATTCGGAAAAGCTTGAGATAGCTGACATGCTAGACGAAATGGGTGTCGATATTATTGAAGCAGGTTTTCCAATCGCCTCAGAGGGTGACTTCAAGGCAGTAAGTGATATATCGCAGCGTAGTAAGAACTCTATGATCTGCGGTCTCGCCCGAGCAAACTTAAAAGACATTGATCGCTGCGCCGAAGCAATTAGAAATGCGGCACGACCTCGAATACATACTTTTATTGGGACGTCGCCACTTCATCGAGCAATTCCCAATTTAACTAAAGATGAAATGGCTGATAAGATCCATGCAACAGTTACGCATGCAAGAAACCTTTGTGACAACATCCAATGGTCACCAATGGACGCGACTCGAACTGAATATGATTTTCTCTGCAAAACAATTGAAATAGCAATTAGGGCCGGTGCTACAACTATTAACATTCCAGATACCGTGGGATATACTGCTCCTAGAGAAAGTGCTGATTTAATAGCTCGATTAATTGCGGACATACCCGGTGCAAACGAAATTATTTTTGCAACCCATTGTCACAATGACCTTGGAATGGCGACAGCAAACTCGCTTGCAGCTGTTAGTGCTGGGGCACGTCAAATAGAATGTACAATTAACGGATTAGGGGAACGAGCAGGTAATACAGCGTTAGAAGAAGTAGTAATGGCGCTGAAAGTTCGGAACGATATAATGCCCTATCAGACGAACATAGATAGCACTAAAATTATGGCTATTAGTAGACGGGTCGCAACAGTGTCAGGATTTGCTGTCCAATTTAACAAGGCTATTGTAGGCAAGAATGCTTTTGCCCATGAAAGTGGAATTCATCAGGATGGCATGTTGAAAAATGCAGAAACATTCGAAATAATGCGTCCTGAAGATGTCGGGCTGTCTGAGACTAATTTGGTGATGGGGAAGCACTCAGGGCGAGCCGCTCTGCGATCGAAACTTAAAGATTTAGGGATAGAACTGGCAGATAATCAACTTAACGATGTTTTTGTTCGCTTTAAGAGTTTAGCTGATCTTAAAAAAGAAGTTTTTGACGACGACCTGATAGCATTAGTTGGTGAGGACGCTGGCGATAATCAATCCCACAAATTGAGTCTGAAGTCTTTGCACGTCGTCTGTGGCACTGAAGGTCCACAAAAAGCAATTTTAGAATTGCAAATCGATGAAGTTAGCCACTCTGTAACTTCCACTGGTGACGGCCCTGTCGATGCAACTTTTAATGCGGTGAAAAGTTTATTTCCTCATTCCGCAAAATTACAGTTGTATCAAGTACATGCGGTAACCGAGGGTACTGATGCCCAGGCTACAGTAACGGTTAGAATGGAAGAGGGCGGAAACATCGCGACAGGACAGTCAGCTGATACAGATACAGTTGTAGCCTCTGCTAAAGCATACATTAACGCGCTAAA
>NZVF01000048.1 GCA_002698165.1 Planktomarina sp.
AGCGTTGACTCATCTAAACGAGCACCGGTACGTTCAAACCAAGCTTTTGAAAATACTGGAATTCCACCTGCTAAATCAATTACGTCACGCCTCGGAGCGTCCTCTGAAAATATAAATTTCACTATGAAGCGATCAATTACTTCAATTGACTTTACCATTCCTGAAACAGCAGCTCGATATGATGGTATTCCTTGTTCCATGAATAATTCAAATGTGAACTTTACATCTTCAGCACTTAAAGTAGAGCCGTCTGAGAAAGTTACATCATCACGAAGATTAAATATCGCCCAATTACGGCTTTCCGGATACTCGAGTGTTGTGCACAGATAGCAATACGACGAGGTAATATCGTCAGCAAAACTAGTTAAGATTGTTTCATACGGTGCGGAAGAGAGTGCTGCCGAGTTTCCTTTTCGAGCATAGGCGTTGAAACTATCAAAAGTGCCAAAGCCCCATTGAGAAATTTCACCGCCCTTTGGTGCTTTGGCATTCACGTAGTCCAAATGTTCAAAATTGGCTGGATATTTCAAATCTCCAAAATAGGAGTAGCCGTGGCTGATAGTTACAGGATCGATATCATCTGCCACGACGTTATTAGCAGTGATCACCGCTAGTGATATTGTGAATAATAAATGTTTTATCGAATCTATGTTCATTGGCTCATCCTCTATTTGAAAAAGATCCTATTCTCTTTTTTCTAACAATCTAGCCCAATTTTCAATTTTTGAGACACCTTCAAAGAAAATTTTAGATAGGCGTACGTGTAAGCCAGCACTAGTAAATTTAATTGTAAATGCCGTCATAAAAAACAATTTATGACCTAATTAATCCCGTAGAATTAACGCACAGCTGAAAAATACAACCCTAACAATTCAATCCCCGATTGTTTCCAGGTAAGCTATTAAATTAGCCCTATCTTGGGCCTTTCGTATTCCGTTAAAGCTCATCTTAGTGCCCGGAGCGTATTTTGATGGCTTTTTAAGAAAGCCATTTAAGTTCTCCGGACTCCATATATTTGCAACAGCTACTAAGCTGCCTGAATATTTAAACCCCTCAATGGAACTAACTTCTCGTCCTACAACCCCGTAGAGATGGGGCCCAACACCATTCTTTCCAGTTTCAAGCTTGTGGCAAGCACCACATTTTTTAAACGTTTTTTGTCCTTTTGTGAGGTCCGCCATTGCCAACAGATCTTCCAGAGCTGGTCCTTCCTCCACTACTGTAACTTCAGAAGGCCCGGCATCGATCTCAATCCATGCAATTTTATGATCCTCCCCGTGGTGAGCTGGACTGTAAATCTTATCAGCAATCCAGCCTCCCAGCACCAAAACAAGCAAAGACATACAAAAAGCTCCGGCTATTTTAGTTAAGATCATCGTGTCGAACATGTCGCTATCCAAAAAAACATTTTATACACACCCCTCTAATCCCTTCCCCCCATGACGCGCAAGGTGTAGATAGCGCGACTAAACGACCTTTTTTAAGTAAATCTTTCAGGAGCTGTCAAATGGCTAATAAAATTGCCTTTCAGGGTGAGTTAGGCGCATACTCCCATGAAGCCTGCATGTTGGCTCGGCCGAACCATATGCCTATACCATGTCCTACATTTGAAGATGTAATAAACACTGTAAGATCTGGCTCCGCCGAATTTGCTATGTTACCAGTTGAAAATACAACTTATGGCCGTGTAGCAGACATACATCGACTGCTTCCTAAAAGTGGGCTTTTTATTAATGACGAAGTGTTCGTACGCGTCCACATCAACCTTTTAGCATTACCGGGTGTTAAATTATCAGATATTAAAGTTGCACGTGGTCACCTAGTAATTTTACCGCAGTGCAAAACATTTCTAGAAGCCAACAATATTCGGAGTGAAACCGCAGCGGACAATGCCGGTGCGGCGGCGGATATAGTCACTTCAAATGAACGTGACGCAGCGGCTCTAGCATCTGAGCTAGCGGGCCAGATATACGGCTTAAATATTTTACAAAAAAACGTGGAAGATCAATTACATAATACGACAAGGTTTCTGATTATGTCCGCCAAAGACAAACCTGAACGTAGAAGTGAAGCAATGCTCACTAGTTTTGTTTTTCAAGTTCGCAACATACCAGCCGCTCTTTATAAGGCAATGGGGGGATTTGCCACAAATGGAATCAATATGACTAAGTTAGAAAGCTATATGGTGGATGGTAAGTTTACTGCAACTCAGTTTTATGCCGATATCGAAGGCCATCCGGATGACCCCGGAGTTCAGCTTGCTTTTGAAGAGTTATCATTTTTTACAGACATGTTCCATATCCTTGGGACCTACCCATCCAGCGATACACGACCAACCTAATTTTATTGATCACTCGTGTAACGGCCTTTCNCAAGCTGATTGATGCAACCAATCNAAACAAACCAATTTAAGGTTTGTNTAGGGAAGATTTGCGAACAATTTCGTTGCCAAGCTTGTAATTTCATTTTGCTTNAAANNAGAATGAATACTTAAAAANGTATGTAAAACTCTNNTTACGNGCTTCTGATAAAAGGCCCAAAACAATTATCAATTTAGTCGAAACTAAAAATAATTTTTTAAAAAAAATGAAGCCGCTTTATGAGCCATAACTAATTCAGCGTATCTGCCATCCAATTTTCTAGTAGGAAATGTGCTATTGCCCCNGTCCTTGCAGGCTTGATTTTTGGGTGTACACCCTCAAAAACATCTAGCATTTCTTCACGACTAACCCACTGTGCATCCTCTAATTCATTTGGGTCGATATTTATGTCTGTTGTGAGTGCTTTTCCCTCACAGCCNAACATTAAAGATGCTGGAAATGGCCAAGGCTGACTGGTGAGATAACCCACATCNCCAACACGAATACTGGCTTCTTCAAAAACTTCCCGCCTTACTGCAGCTTCNAGGGTTTCGCCTGGTTCAACGAACCCAGCCAATAAAGAGTACATGCCAGACGGCCAGGCATGTGAGCGACCNATCAAAACACTATTTCCATGGGTAATCAACATAATCACAACTGGATCTGTTCGCGGAAAATGTATTTTCTTACATCGCGTACAAGTGAGTTGCCATCCAGCCATTTCCGGTATCAATGGGTGACCACAAGCTGAACAAAAACTATGCCCCTTATGCCATTCTAAAATCCCACGGCCAATGACCGCCAATTCAGCATCTCTGGCCGACAAATGGGTCATGGCTCGACGTAATTCTCCGAAGTATTCAGAATTATTCAGCGCCGGATGCCTCTGCTCNGAAGGATCTAAAAATTCATTTAAAGTCTCCGGTAACTCTTCTGGTGACCAAGTCGATATATCTGCCACAAAAAGAGGTGCATTCGTCTCGTTTATACCAAGAAAAATTAATGGGCCCATTTGGTGAGTTAATACATCACTGTCTAAACTAACCCAGGCAAGTGCCAAATTACTGTTATTTTCTTTTCTAAATAGAGGCTTTCCACGCCAGAATATTGTGACCAACGCATTGTCCTGCGTTACCAGTAACGCTTGTGCCTCTTTATTTCTCTGTTCCGCCGCACGGTTGAGTGCAGAACTTCCAAATGTGACTGATTCTGCATTGCGCATTTTAAATGTCCTATTAGTTTTCGTTCGCATTCAATTATTCTATTCAGCGAATTGCAATATGAACTTTAATCCATTATGTATCCCTTTGAGAGGTTGGCGCGGGCAGGTGCCTCGCCAACCTGGTCAGATCCGGAAGGAAGCAGCCACAACGAGCCCCACTTGGGTCGATGTCCAACCTCTCACCGTTTCCTTTTTTTGATTAGTTAATTCTAGTTTTTAGGTCTACAGTTTCTGGACCAACCTAAATCTTACCTATATCATTAATATAAGATTCGAGGGGACCTCATGACTGAAGCATCAGCGTACCAAGTTCTGGCACGAAAATATCGGCCAGAAACGTTTGCTGATCTCGTTGGGCAAGATACCATGGTTCAAACCCTGCGTAATGCATTTGAGGCAGAGCGGATAGCCCANGCATTCTTAATGACAGGCATACGTGGTACGGGTAAAACAACAACAGCCCGCATAATTGCAAAGGGTATGAATTGCNTCGGAGTGGATGGAAAAGGTACNGCTACAGTTNATCCCTGCGGCAAATGTGAAAATTGTATATCGATCATGGAAGGTCGTCACGTTGACGTTTTAGAGATGGATGCCGCCAGTCGTACAGGCGTTAATGATATCCGGGAAATAATTGACTCTGTTGCATACCGTGCTGCGTCTGCTCGGTATAAAATTTATATCATTGACGAAGTTCACATGCTTTCCACCAATGCCTTCAATGCATTATTGAAAACACTGGAAGAACCACCGGCTCATGTGAAATTTATTTTTGCCACGACNGAGATTCGAAAAGTGCCTGTAACAGTACTGTCANGATGCCAACGATTTGATCTACGACGAATAGAACCAGAGGTGATGATTGCGCTACTTAAAAAAATTACANNTGCTGAAAAAGCTAATATAGCTGATGAAGCTTTAGGCCTTATCACAAGAGCATCAGAGGGCTCGGTTCGGGATGCNCAATCCCTTCTAGATCAGGCAATTTCTTTTGGTGCTGGCCAAACCACAGCNGANCAAGTACGAAAAATGCTCGGTCTTGCNGATAGGGGCAGAATTTTAGACTTATTTGATCTNATACTTCGCGGCAATGTGGCCGAAGCGTTAGACGAACTTTCAGGACAATATGCTGACGGAGCAGATCCAATTGCTGTANTACGCGANTTAGCAGAAATCAGTCATTGGCTAAGCGTAATAAAGATATCACCAGACGCNGCAGATGATCCTACGGCCTCNCCNGCTCAGCGCGATCGNGGTCGGTTAATGGCTAAATCATTGCCAATTCGGATATTGAGCCGAATGTGGCAAATGCTTTTGAACTCACTGGAAGANGTTTCGCGAGCACCTAATAGCNTGATGGCTGCGGAAATGGCCGTAATTCGGCTCACCCANGTGGCTGATTTGCCATCGCCCGATGAATTAATACGTAAGCTAGACANNTCTCCAAACATACCAAAGAAAAATACGCNNACGTCNGNCGGATTAGCGGNTGGCAAAGANGATGTATCAAAGCCTGNAGAAGGTAAAATTCTCCAAACTCCTAGTAGTTACNTAACTCACCCNTCGAATTTACAAACTACGGCAGGAGCAACCTTACGCGTAGCGCAACTGCAGGAAAATGCTTTAGTGAATTTTGCCATTTTTAACGATGTTCTCAATATTATTCGGCATCATCGTGATATTAAATTATTAGTGGATGTAGAAAACACCTTAAGGTTGATCTCCTATTCGCCTGGACGCATTGAATTTGAACCGACGGAAAATGCTCCAAAAGATCTGGCTCAGCGCCTGGGTAGCAGACTACAAACCTGGACAGATACTCGGTGGGCGGTCATCGTTGGAGTGGGAGGCGCACAAACTATTGCGGAAGAACGAGACGCAGAAATGAATGTTTTNACCACTAAGGCGAAAGACCATCCTTTTGTTCAGGCTGTTTTTACAACATTTCCGAACGCTGAGATTNCCGAAATTCGCGCTCCNCAAGATNTGNAAAAATCAGAAAAACTAGAATCTCTTCCNGAAGTCGAAGATGAATGGGATCCATTTGATGAAGATTANCTTTGNGTTCAAAAANCNAGAAAATTGTAATTTTAGTGAGGTAATAAAATGTTAAAAGGTCTTGGTGGCCTAGGTGATATGGCCAAGATGATGAAAACTGCTCAAGAAATGCAGGGTAAAATGTCTCAAATGCAGGATGACCTGGCTAACATAAGCGTAACAGGTGAAAGCGGAGCCGGACTAGTGAAGGTTACCACAAATGCCAAGGGCGTTCTAACTGGCCTCAATATTGATATTAGTATTTTCCACCCAGATGAAAAAGAAGTCGTGGAGGATCTAATCCTGGCGGCAGTGAAAGATGCACAAGCCAAAGCAGCGGATCGTTCAGCCTCAGAGCTACAGCGTTTACAAGAAAGCCTCGGTCTCCCTGCTGACATAAAATTACCATTTTAAATTTAGGACATTTAAATGAAGATTTTGAATACCCAGCCCTGAACCCACGGTAATAAACATGGACCATACTTCTAAAGATTTGAATAACCTGATCGACTTAATGGCAAAGTTACCAGGCTTGGGTCCTCGCTCAGCCAGACGTGCTGTGCTTCATATGGTAAAAAAAAGGGCCCTACTCATGGCCCCTCTAGCCAATGTATTGGCAGAAGTCGCTAAAACTGTCCAAGAATGCCTAAAATGTGGGAATATAGGAACGTCAGACCAATGTGATATCTGTAAAAACCCAAAGCGAGCAACAGGAGAAGTATGTGTGGTTGAAGACGTATCTGACCTGTGGGCAATGGAGAGATCAAATATCTTCAAGGGAAGATACCATGTATTAGGGGGCACACTCTCCGCATTAGACGCTGTNGGGCCAGAAGAATTAAGGATCCCAAGACTCATAAATCGAGTTTTTGAGGAAGACATNAATGAAGTTATTTTGGCCNTAAACGCAACTGTTGATGGTCAGACCACAGCGCATTATATCGCAGATCAATTAAGTGNGGTGACGGTCAGCACACTTGCGCAAGGGGTNCCGATTGGCGGTGAACTAGATTATTTAGATGACGGAACAATCATNGCGGCACTCAAAGCTCGCAAAANNGTTTAATAAAACCANCACTCAAATACCACCATAATTTTGAATAAATTAAAGCAATGCTCTANGTNCCACCTGCTGANACTCATTAATCTTTTTTATCACCNGGTAAATTAAAGAAACTATCAGCATCTGGCACATCATCATTCNCTTCCTCNCTTTTTGNGTCTTCCGCCAACGTGAAAGTTTCCAAACCTGAAATTGACGTAGGAATTCGAGGCTCATCAGGCGTGGCTAAACTTTGCTCTGTACTCACTAATTTTCTACGGTCATCNTCAGACATCACTTCGCCTTCGCGAGCTTTTTTTGTATTNGCNTTTTGAACGAGTNAGTCNAGCTCTGNCTGCTTGCAAAGACCAAGGGCAACNGGATCAATGGGATCAATATTTGTAATATTCCAATGCGTACGCTCTCTGATAGCCTGAATTGTTGGTTTTGTTGTACCAACAAGTTTTGAAATTTGCCCGTCAGTTAATTCTGGGTGAAACTTCACCAACCATAATATAGATGCTGGCCGATCTTGCCGCTTTGACAGTGGGGTATATCTTGGACCGCGGCGCTTTTCTTCTCCGATAGCCGCTGCGTTAAATTTTAGAACCAGCTTATGAAGTGGATCCATTTGAGCTTTGGTAATTTCATCTTGTGTAAGCTGATTGTTACTAATTGGATCAAACCCTTTTACACCNGCTGCAACATCACCATCTGCAATACCCTGCACCTCAAGCTCATGCATTTCTACAAAATCAGCTATTTGCTTAAAACTAATTGTCGTATTGTCCACCAGCCATACCGCGGTAGCCTTTGCCATAATTGGTTTTGCCATTTCGGCCTCCATATTAAATCAAATCTAAAACATAACTTCTTGAACGCCTTGCNGCGGTCCCGGGTTTTATCAGGACGAGTTACCAGTGTAGGAAAACTTGGCGGCGGTATAATGTGTTTAAATCAAAAGTAAAAGCCTTTTGCGCCCGGATNACAAGATATGTTAGCAATCACTAATTCTTATTGGTCCGGCAACTCTCACANTTGGTGTATCAGCTTACCNTTTNGGCACNTGATAGNTGATGAATGCAAGTCAAGTTGAATATTGAGACCTTAATAAAAAAATCAATATTACCCTTAAATTTTGGATAATCTAATGATTAAGAGGAGCAGTACCAGATTGGGAGACAGCAAGATTATTAGAGACATTTCNTAGTGTATCTTATTTTCTAAATAGCCTAAATTAAATTAATGAAGGGTGACATCATCTTTTGTTAAACAAAGACCGACCTAAAGGCTATTAGATTTTTAAAACTATTTTACCGATATGTTCGCTAGACTCCATACGTCTATGNGCTGCTGAAGCCTCTCTCAGAGAAAATTCATAATCCATAACCGGAGCAATCCGTCCAGACATTAGATGGGGCCAAATGTATTTTTGCAATGCCNCAGCTATTCGNGCTTTTGCNACGACACTTTGTGGACGCAGTGTNGAGCCAGTAATCGATAAGCGCCGTGTCATCATNTGCACAAGGTCAAGCTCCNACTTTGCGCCCTGAAGAAATGCTATCTGCACAAGGCGGCCATCATCAGCCAAAGACTTCAAGTTTCGTTGGATATAGCTCCCCCCCACCATATCCAAGATAAGATCGACACCTCCATAAACCTTCACGACGTCTTCAAAATTTTCATGATGATAATTTATCACCCTCTCTGCCCCTAAGTCTTTACAGGTTTGGCATTTTTTTTCTGAGCCGGCAGTAGCAAAGACACGAGCTCCAAAAAGATGAGCCATCTGGATGGCGGTGGTACCGATGCCGGAGGAACCTCCATGGACCAGAAACTTCTCTCCCACTTTCAAGCGACCTCGCTGAAAAACATTTGAGTAAACTGTGAAATAAGTTTCAGGCAAACACGCGGCTTGCTTTAACGATAAACCCATTGGTACTGGCAAGCAGTGTGCTGCCGGAGTCGCCGCGAATTCAGCATACCCACCCCCAGGGAGTAAAGCACACACTTCATCACCAATCTGCCAATTAGAGACACCTGTGCCAATCTCTGAAATTGTACCAGCACACTCAAGACCGGGTAAGTCACTTGCCCCTTTTGGCGGANTATAAAAACCAGCACGTTGCAGAATATCAGGGCGGTTGATCCCTGCGTATGCAATTTTAATTACAACTTCGCCATACCGCGGTTCTGGTATTTGGCGCTGTGCAATCTGTAAGACATCAGGGCCACCAACATTTGATATTTCTACTACAGTCATAGTAGCCATTTCACCAATCCTCAAAAATCAAAATAATTTACTTTTATGGTCCACGGCCAGGAAGATCGTCAGCATAATCAGGTTTTTCAATTTTACGCAAAAACCATAAAGGG
>NZVF01000049.1 GCA_002698165.1 Planktomarina sp.
CTCGCGCATCGCGACAGTGGCCGCTGGCTATGCCGATGGGATCATACGCGCAATATCACCCAAAGGACAGCTGTGGGCTGGAGATGTAAGCTGCGAAATTACTGGGCGGATTTCAATGGATACAATTGGCGTTGACATAACCGGATTAGATTACGATCCAGATCATCTTCAAATTATAGGTTTGCGCCAGANTATTGATGATGTTGCAAGNATGNCAGGNACTATCGGTTACGAAATTCTTACTTCATTAGGATCACGATATACGCGACGGTATNTGAACCAATGANAATGNAATGGTCACAAATAATCATTTTATTGGGANGNTTAATATTAAATTTTTTGTTATCAACTGGAAAAATTTCACTTTTTGCATTTCACACATTTTCTCACTTTATCCGACCGCCATTTTACCTCCAAGAAATTATGAAAAATATTTTAAATGTGGGCTACCTCTCGTTGCCGGTAGTGGGGCTAACCGCAATATTTACTGGGGCTGCATTAGCCCTACAAATATATTCTGGTGGCTCAAGGTTTAANGCCACCGAAGTNGTTCCACAGATAGTAGCAATTGGGATGGTTCGGGAACTTGGACCTGTTTTGGTTGGATTAATGATCGCCGCTCGCGTTACAAGTTCGATAGCAGCTGAGCTTGCAACAATGAAAGTAACGGAGCAGATTGACGCACTNATTACTTTATCCACAAATCCAATCAAATATCTTGTAATGCCAAGAGTCTTGGCCGGGATATTAACNGGACCAATTTTGGTTCTTGTTGCCGATAGCCTTGGAATTTTTGGTGGTTTTCTAGTTTCAACNCAAAGTNTGGGCTTTAACGCCAANAGTTACATTCAAAGNACTGTTAACTTTTTAACACTCGCTGATATATTTTCTTCCTTGCTCAAAGGCACAGCNTTTGGATTNTTGGCCACACTGATGGGATGTTACTTTGGATTAAATTCAGGTCATGGTGCTCAGGGAGTCGGGACCGCGACTAAATNNTCNGTACAAGCAGCCGCCGTTTTAATTTTAACTATAAATTTTTTGCTTACAGCAATTTTATTTTCAGCATGATACAATTTAAAAATATAAAAAAGTCATTTTACTCCAATCATGTATTACGTGGAATTAACTTAAAAATTGATCGTGGAGAAAGCATGGTCATAATTGGGGGATCAGGAACAGGGAAATCGGTGCTAATAAAAACTGTATTAGGTTTAATTTTACCNGATAGCGGTCAGATATTTATAGACGGTGTTGACGTAACTAAGACTAAAAATGAAGCTTTCTTTGAAAAGTTCGGAATGTTGTTTCAAGGAGGTGCTCTGTTTGACTCGCTGAATGTTTGGCAAAATGTTGCTTTTCNGCTGCTGCNAGGTAGCAAAAANCTNTCCCAAACTGAGTCAAAGAAAATTGCCATCCAAAAGCTGCGTCGTGTAGGGTTAAGCCCTGACATTGCAGACCGTTACCCGGCAGAATTATCCGGTGGAATGCAAAAGAGAGTAAGCTTAGCGAGAGCTATAGCCACAAATCCCGAANTAATCTTTTTTGATGAACCAACTACCGGCTTGGATCCAATTATGTCACGCGTAATCAACGAATTAATACGTGANGTAGTAGTGGAATTAGGTGTGACAGCAATTACGATCACNCATGATATGGCATCGGTNACNGCTATAGCAGACAAAGTAGCAATGCTTCACAAAGGAAAAATTCAATGGTGTGGAGCAAAAAAAGATCTTCAAATGAGCAATAACGCTTATGTATCNCAATTTATAAATGGGGCTGTNAATGGGCCCATAGAAACACTTCAATAATAGTAATTTTTAAAAATAAAATTTTTGGAATTTAGATCAAAATCTTATTAAAACCAAAACTTTTTTAAGTCGCGTTAAATACCTAGTTGATTGGATATAGGACATTTATGCCAAAACTTTCATACACATGTTCTGAGTGTAACGCCCAATTTACTAAATGGTCTGGTCAATGCGACGCCTGTGGAGCTTGGAATACTTTAATCGATACAGGACCTCTAACCATTGGTCCAACTAAAACGCTTGGAAAAAAAAGAGGCGAGCTCATTACATTGATGGACTTAGATAGTGAAGAAAAACCTCCAAGGCGAACCCAATCAGGTGTAGTAGAGCTCGACCAAGTTCTAGGAGGCGGAATAGTTGATGCAAGCGCAATTTTGTTGGGCGGGGATCCCGGCATTGGAAAGTCAACACTCCTTTTACAAGCTGCTGCTCGNTTTGCACGAAATGGGCTAAAAGTTATTTATATCTCAGGTGAGGAAGCAACAGCACAAGTTCNNCTGCGTGCCCAAAGATTAGGAATTACAGACAGCCCGTTAATTTTAGCCGCTGAAACTAATCTTCGCAATATAGTTACAACTCTTGATACTGAAAAGCCNAATTTAGTAATAATAGACTCAATTCAAACAATGTGGGTNGACCATATAGATTCTGCACCAGGGTCTGTCAGCCAAGTCCGGTCATCTGCGCATGAACTTACAAGCTTTGCAAAACGACGAAATGTATCAGTAATAATGGTAGGCCACGTAACTAAAGACGGGCAAATAGCAGGTCCNCGAGTAGTGGAACACATGGTCGACACGGTTCTTTATTTTGAAGGAGAACNAAACCATCAATTTAGNTTGCTAAGAGCCGTAAAAAATCGTTTTGGACCCAATGATGAAATNGGCGTGTTCGAGATGACCGCAAAAGGACTTGTTGAAGTTAAAAATCCATCAGTGTTATTTTTATCNGAGCGCGGAAAGCCTACATCTGGATCCGCAATTTTTGCTGGGATTGAGGGCACCCGAGCAGTTCTTTGTGAGTTTCAAGCATTAGTNGCGACGTCGCCNCANAGCCAGCCACGAAGNAGTGTTGTAGGTTGGGATACTCAGAGATTATCAATGATTTTAGCCGTTNTAGAAGCACGATGTGGAATAAGCTTTTCTGGATTAGACGTTTATATGAATGTAGCAGGTGGCATGCGCATTACTGAACCAGCAGCAGATCTAGCCGTTGCNGCAGCATTAATTTCAGCCCGATATGATACCCCTTTGCCCAATGATACCGTTATATTTGGTGAAATTTCTCTTTCTGCAGCATTGCGCCCAGTTGCNCAAACGGACGGCAGACTAAAAGAAGCTCAAAAACTTGGTTTTCATAATGTTGTTGCCCCTATTTCTAAAAAGAGCAGGAAAATGACTGGCATTAAAATACAAGAAATGTCAGATTTAAAAAAATTTGTTGAAGAATTATTTGGATCACTCTGACCGGATGTAGCAAGGAGGTGAACCTTGGACGGTTTCACAATATTAGATCTTGGAGTTCTGCTAATTATAGCTGTTTCCGCGCTGTTGGCATACTCGCGAGGAGTTGTCAGAGAAACCACAGCTATAATTGGTTGGGTTGTAGCAACTCTATTAGCATTTATGTTTGCTGATGCCACTAGACCCCTTGTTCGACAAATCCCTTATTTAGGAGATATTTTAGGTGATAGCTGTGAATTATTGATTTTAGCAAGTTTTNCGATTAATTTTTCTATTGCTTTATTAGTATTTTCAATATTCACGCCTTTATTTTCTTCAATAGTNCAAAAATCCATTTTAGCCGGAATAGACAGAACTTTAGGACTATTNTTCGGGGTCTGCCGCGGCATTGTNTTGGTTGTAGTTGCATATTTCATCTATTTTACCGTNATGCCAAATCAACAAGTCAATGCAATTGAGACATCTAGATCTGCNGTNATTTTTAAATACTATGCTGNTGATTTTAGAAACCAAAGCCCAGAAAATNNAATGGAATGGGTTCGGGAACAATATGATGAATTAATTAACGAATGCAACGAATAGTAATTTTAANANTTTNAAACAAATACCAATAAAGACATCTAGTTTGAACGATAAAAATTCTTATTTTTTAAAAAGTCCAAAGTGACATAATCATCAATATGAAGTAGCATTTCCCTTGACTCAAAAAATATTGGAACTTTAAGCTTGGATCAGCNNCTAACCCAAATTCAAACAAACCCATTTGACGATGACAAGTTNCGAGAAGAATGTGGAGTTTTTGGGGTCATAGGAACCCGCGATGCNGCAAATTTTACGACATTAGGACTTCACGCGCTACAGCACAGAGGGCAAGAGGCNGGTGGAATTGTGGCNTACGACCCAAAGCAAGGTTTTAATTCTGTCCGGCGCTTTGGTTATGTACGAGACAATTTCACTAATTCAAAAGTGATTGAGCAGCTTCCAGGCCAGCTATCTATTGGTCATGTGCGCTATTCAACCGCTGGATCAAAGGGCAATACAGCAATTAGAGATGTACAACCTTTTTTCGGCGAATTCGCTATGGGTGGTGCCGCAATTGCACATAATGGAAATATAACAAACGCAATAGCATTGAGAAAAGAACTAATTGAACGCGGTTCGATTTTTCAATCTTCATCAGACAGTGAATGCATAATACATTTAATGGCACGGAGTTTACAGCAAAACATTCCAGAACGTATGGAAGATGCCTTAAGGCGGGTAGAAGGAGCATTCTCTATAGTTGCTATGACACGAACTAAGCTTATTGGCGTTAGAGATCCTTTAGGTGTCCGTCCTCTAGTTTTAGGGAAAGTTGGTGATGGCTGGGCTTTAAGCTCTGAAACTTGCGCATTGGATATCATTGGAGCTGAATTTATAAGAGATATCAATCCAGGAGAAATGGTAGTTATTACGAACGAGGGACTGGATAGCAGCTATCCGTTCAAACCAAATCGCCCAAGGTTTTGTATCTTTGAACATGTGTATTTCAGCAGGCCAGATAGTATTTTAGAAGGACGAAGCGTTTATGAAACGCGAGAAGCGATAGGTCGGGAACTTGCAAAAGAATCTCCCGTGGATGCCGACCTTGTTTGCCCTGTTCCCGACAGCGGAACGCCCGCAGCCATTGGGTATTCACTACAGTCCAACATTCCATACGCCATGGGAATAATTCGGAACCAATATATGGGTAGAACCTTTATTGAACCAAGCGAACAAATCCGTAATATGGGAGTTCGTTTGAAGCTGAATGTAAACCGAGCCCTTATTCGGGGAAAAAGAGTAATACTGGTGGATGATAGTGTGGTACGGGGAACCACCTCCAGGAAAATAAAAGAAATGATTTTAGACGCCGGTGCATCAGAAGTTCACTTTCGTATTGCTAGCCCACCAACGGCTTGGCCATGCTTTTACGGAGTAGACACTCCCCAACGTGAGAAACTTTTGGCTGCAACGATGAGTGAAGAAGAAATGCAACATCACCTTGCGGTAGATAGTTTAAAATTTATTTCACTGAATGGACTTTACCGAGCAGTAAATGGAAACAACAGAAACTACGAACAACCGCAATACTGCGACGCATGTTTTAGTGGTGAATATCCCATTACTCCCACCGACCAAGTTACCAATGGCTTTGAGATTAAAGCCGCAGAATAACGTATTATTTCTAAACAAGAAAACCAAATTATCCGAAATACTGGATATGAATTTTTAACAAAGACAATCAAGTATTTAAAAAATTTGTAAAATTTTGGTGTTTTGATTTCCTAAAAGCCGGAATTCACCTGAACTTCTAGAGGTCCGCGGAAAGCCCAACCACCCCAAGATACTGGCGATCTTAACTCTAAGTTAGGGAAAGCTTTAAAAAGTTTTGGAAGCGCGACACCAGAAATTAAAGTTTTACTAGCCGCTGCTCCAGCACAAAAATGAGGTCCCGCACCAAACGGAATTGCTAAGCCAGTGTTTCGATGTATATCAAACAGCTGTGCATCAGAAAATACTGATGGATCACGATTTGCGGCACCATACATTAAAAAAACTCTATCATCTTTTTGAAAGCTATATCCGAGAATATCATGGTCACGAGTAATTTGGCGTGGGCTCATACCAATTGGTGACATCCAACGTGAATATTCCATGAATGCCTGATCCCATCCCTCTGTTTTTAAAACGTGCGTCAGCGCTGGTCGATGGAGTAAAAGCGCTGCAGCAGTGCCAGCAATGGCATCTCTAGGTTCATTTTGACCACCTGATATCACTAATTTTATATTGGCTTGAATATTATACATTGGCTGACCAGCTTGCATTAGAACTGAAAGCACTGATTTATCGGGGTTTTTCTGTAGCTCGGGTTGCATCAACTCAATATGATTTTCAATGGTATCTGTTGCAGAAATACAATCTGCCTCTACAGATACATCACCGTTGTAATTTGCACATCCATCAATCATTGCTTGGCTCACCTGATCCATTTCAATGGGAGACATTTGTCTCAAACCAGTCATCGCTACTAACGATGCACCAGATACTGGCATGGCAAAATCCTTAACCAAATCAAACACCTTAGACCGCCTTAATTTATTTAAAATTTGGTCCGTTGCGGTCTCAAACTCAGACTTCCAAACATTCATAACCGTGCGCGGACTCAAACTAGGAAAAATTTGTCGTCTCTCTAACGCATGATCCAGGCCGTCCTTTCGCATCATATTTTCTCCCATTAACCTCGTCATCAGACCCAACGGTTGGCGAGAGGAAAGCAAGTCAACTTTTTTTTCTAAAGTAAAAACATCATTACGCCTTGTAATAAGCGCTGCGTTTAGCTGTGGGACATATACTATTGGAGCTGACGCTTGCATCTGCATCAAATCTGGGTAGGGATCTTGCCAGAATTTTTCAGGATTAATCTGAAATCTCATAACGACAACACACCACTACTATGATAGTTTGACAAGCCCCCGCCACTTGACCAAGGCGTAAATTATAAGCAAGAGCTAAATCATGACTTATCCAATAATTATCACTGGCGCATCACGCGGTTTAGGAAAAGCTCTCGCAGTAAAACTATCAAAAGAATTTCATATTATCGCTGTAGCCAGAACTACGGGCGGTTTGGAAGATTTGGATGATCTGATAAAAAGCCAGGGAGGTAGTTCTACGCTAGCTCCAATAGATATTACGGACACTAATGCTGTTCGTTACCTCTGTAAAATGATTTACGATAGATGGGGCAAGCTCTACCTTTGGGCTCACTGTGCAGTTCACGCGGCACCACTATCACCAGCACATTTTATAAATAATCGTGATTGGGAGAAATCTGTTAACATAAACATTACCGCTACCAGAACATTAATTGTAAATTTTACGCCACTTTTAGACAAAACCAGTACTGTACTATTTTTCGAGGACACTTGTAGTGGTAGAAAATTTTTTGGAAGCTATGGTGCTACTAAAGCGGGACAAATTGCCCTTGCAAACAGCTGGAAAAAAGAAACCGTTAACATTGGGCCAAGTATCAGAATATTTAATCCTGCTCCAATGCCTACGGCAACACGCGCAAGATTTTTTCCGGGTGAAGATCGAAAAAAATTATCCAATTGTGACATCGAAGCAGATCACATAGTAAATTCATTAAGTTTACCGAAAAACTTGTCTAGACATAATTAAATTAAGCTAAGAGGCAAAGTGCACTTGCTCGTGACGTTACAACATTCTAACCAGTACTTATGCGCATTTTAATTACCAATGACGATGGTATCATGGCTCCTGGCCTGGCAGTTCTCGAAGAAATCGCGACTAAACTAGCCGGAGCCAAAGGCGAAGTTTGGACAGTCGCACCCCAATTTGAACAATCAGGGGTTGGACACTGTATCTCATATACCAAACCCGTTTTAGTTCACAAGTTTGAAAATAGGAAATATGCTGTTGAAGGCTCTCCAGCAGACTGTGTTTTAACTGGTCTTTACGACGTTCTCGCTGACCCACCTGATTTGATACTATCCGGTATTAATAAAGGTAATAACTCCGCAGAAAATACCGTTTACTCCGGCACAATTGGTGCTGCTATGGAGGGAGCATTAGCTGGCATTCCAGCAATCGCTTTATCGCAATTTTATGGCCCAAAAAATTCAAATTTAAAGGATACTTTTGAGGCCAGTAGAGTACACGGACTAAAAACTATCAAAGCTTGTTTGAAGGCAGGTTTTAAACGCTCTCAAAATTATGCATTATTTTACAATGTTAACTTTCCACCAGTACCTGCAGAAAGTGTTCTGGGTTTAAAGTCTGTTGCCCAAGGTTATCGTGGCGATGGAGCTTTTAAAGCTCAAGCGACAAATGCTCCAAATGGCCGAAAGTTCATATTTGTTCATGGGCGGCCGCAACAGGATCCCACTCAACCCGAAACTGATGCCGCAGTGAATCTTGCTGGATATGTGTCAATCACCCCGATGAGAGCGGATCTAACGGCACATGATCAATTAGCCAGTTTAGATGCTGTATTGGAATAAATGATGATGAATGCAGCCGAACTTAAGATGCAGTTTTTATTTTCCTTAAGGTCACATGGCATTACTAACAAACGCGTTCTAACTGCAATGGAACATATCGATCGGAGCAACTACATAAGTGAAACTTTTACTGATCGCGCCTATGAAGATATTCCGCTTCCGATAGGCTGTGGGCAAACTATATCGCAGCCATCGATTGTAGCAATAATGACTCAGGCTCTTGATGTACAAAGGCGCGATAAGGTTTTGGAGATAGGTACTGGCTCAGGATATCAAGCCGCGATATTGAGTCAATTAGCTCGCCGTGTTTATACAATCGACCGGCACAGCCAACTAATCGCAGCCGCCCAAAATGTATTTAAAGCAAAAGATATAGCTAATATAATATCTTTTACTGCGGACGGAAGTCATGGCTTACCGGAGCAAGCGCCTTTTGATCGTATAATCTTAACAGCAGCTAGTGACGATCCACCAAGCACGTTACTGGCCCAATTGCGTGTCGGCGGAACAATGGTCTTGCCCGTTGGACAATCAGACTCAATACAAACTTTAGTAAAAATAGAAAAAACAAAAGCTGGATTAGAATATCATGAACTTCGACAAGTACGGTTTGTACCGCTCCTCGAGGGACTGGGCCTCTAACTATTATCAAATATTTTAACAAGACTTTATTAAAAGAAAGATAGCAAAATGAACCAAAGATTTACTCTGGAAAACTTTTTGCCATTAATAATAGCTGGCGGCCTTATGTCTTGTGATAACACCTTAGATTTTGACCTACGAAGCAATTTAGGAGGCATACTTGATACATCAGAAGCAGTACTAAATGCGTCATCGACCCTCCCTGCTCCCGATGCCAGAGGGGTGATTAAATTCGTTAGTTATCAGGTCGTTATTGCAAAACATGGTGACCGTATTGCGGATGTGGCCAATCGCATTGGCGCTGATGCGAATATGTTGGCCCGTTATAATGGGATTACGCCAGATGCAATTTTACGGAATGGTGAAATAATAGCTCTACCACGGGACTTTTTAATAATAAACAGCCGTGGCGCCTCTTTAGAGCCAGTAGTTGTCAGCGTTAGTGAGCTTGAGGATATCACGACTTCTAGAGCCACCGCTGGGTTGGAACCAGTGAGACACAAAGTCAAAGATGGGGAGACCGCAGCGTCAGTAGCGGGGCTATACAATGCATCAACTGAAATACTATCAAGCTGGAATAGCCTCGATGAACAAAATAATGTTCGAACCGGACAATTTCTATTAGTTCCAACAAATATGGATAAAACAAAAACAGTAAGTGGACCAGGAGAGGGCAGCAACATACCACTCCCACCAAGTAGTAAAAATTCT
>NZVF01000050.1 GCA_002698165.1 Planktomarina sp.
TGATCATCATCATGGTCATCATCGTCATGGTCATCGTCATGGTCATCATCGTGATCTCCATGTTCCTCGTGGTGTCCAAACTCTTTTCTTAAGTTATCGGAAAGACCTAAAGTAACTTGTAGTTCAGATTTATTATTAAACTTTAAAGAGTTTTTCCAGCTAATAACGGTATTTTCTAATTCCTGATAGCTTTCTTCTTCTTCCTCATGTTCATCATCATGATCATCATCGTGGTCATCATCATGATCATCATCGTGGTCATCACCATGGTCATGGGCTTCAAAGAGTGCGCCTTCACGAAATTCTAATAAAGAAGTCGTTTTGTTGTCCAGAAATGATGTAATGGACGCGTCAGTTAAGAGTGATTCCACAGCGCTTTCCATCCAAGGGGTTAGACCTTCACCCATTCGAAAAAATACATCAGCTTCTTGCATTGCTCGAGCTTCTGAGGGACGCAATTGGTGTTCGTGAGGTGAGGAGCCTGGCGGTATAATGAGGTTTGGGACCCCAACTCCCTTCATAACACTCGCAACCAATGAATGCAGTGGGGCAATATCTACTGATACGGTGGGAACATCTGCTATTGCGCTGCTGCCCAGTAAGGCCGCGACTGCTGAAATAGAATTTAGTTTTCTGGACATAGTTCACTCCATGTTATAACATTACATTTACGGTGGTCGTAAAGCTAATGTTATATTATTGCAATAGAGGAAATGGGCGCAATGGAAGAAAAATCAGCATCATTTGGCTTTGAGCAACATGATCATAATCTATGTCTGTCAAAAGCTATCCAAGCTGCAGAGGACTATTGTACAAAATATAAACTTCAGTTTACTCCATTACGCCGCAAAGTATTGGAATTATTACTTCAAGAGCACCGTGCATTAGGTGCCTATGCAATTTTAGATTTACTAAGGGATGCTGGATTTAGCTCTCAGCCACCAGTAGCTTATCGGGCATTAAGTTTTCTTGTTGAGCACGGCTTTGCGCATAAAATAGAAAGATTAAATGCATTTGTTGCATGTACACTCTCTGACACATCCCATTCGCCCATTTTTATGATTTGTCGGAAATGTGAGACCGTGGTTGAGGCTCAATCTTTGTCGTCTAACTTAAATATCTCTGCGGCGGCGAAGGCTAAAGGCTTTGAAGTCGAGCAAACAAACCTTGAAGCAAAAGGTGTTTGTCATTCCTGTGTAGAAACAGTGTAAGCATGAGCCTAGTTAGTGTAGAAAACCTGAGTGTCAGGTACGGTGGTCGTGCGGCATTAAATAATGTTGATCTAGTGATAGAGCCGGGTGAGATTGTCACAATTGTGGGCCCAAATGGCTCCGGTAAAACCAGTCTCATTCGAGCGATTATTGGTGCAAATTTGCCGACAGATGGATCAATAAAACTTAAACCTAATCTAAAAATTGGATATGTGCCTCAAAGATTGAATTTCAGTTCAAATCTTCCAATGACGGTTAAACGGTTTATGCAGTTATCCAACAAAAGAAAAAATAAATCCAATTTTCGGTCCCTGGAGCTTACTGGCGTTTTGCATTTATTAGAAGATCAAATGTCACAACTCTCTGGTGGACAATTCCAACGCGTACTGCTTGCTCGGGCATTACTGAATGACCCAGAAATACTAATTCTTGATGAGGCGACGCAAGGACTGGATCAACCTGGATCTGCAGCATTTTATCGACTAGTAGAGGAAGCCCGACGGGATACGGGTTGTGCAGTTTTGATGATTAGTCATGATTTACATGTTGTAATGAGCGCTTCAGATCGGGTGATTTGTCTTAACGGTCATGTTTGTTGCGCTGGAACCCCAGCTGTAGTCGCATCCAACCCAGAGTATAAAGAATTATTTGGAGCCAAAACTGATACAACACTCGCATTATATCAACATCAGCATGACCATGACCACGACCATGGCGTCGATATCTCTAATCAGGTTAAATAATGCTAGATGACTTTATGATACGAGCGGGATTGGCGGGAATTGGGTTGGCATTAGCCGCTGGCCCATTAGGTTGCTTTGTTGTCTGGAGACGGATGGCCTATTTTGGCGAAGCTACATCTCACGCTGCTATTCTTGGTGTAGCACTTTCACTTATATTTAAGGTTCCAATATTTGCTGGTGCTCTGATTATGGCAGTGTTTATGGCCTATATGGTTACCCTATTATCTGGGCGCGGGTACGCTGTTGATACGCTTTTAGGCGTTTTAGCGCATACAGCTTTGGCGGTTGGTTTAGTCGCTGTTTCGTTTCTTTCTGGCATCCGGATTGATCTTATGGCTTATCTTTTTGGAGATATTTTGGCTGTTTCACATAANGANCTCGCTGTCATATGGCTAGGAGCTTTATTNGTTTTAGTAATGATTTCATGGCGTTGGCTNCCTCTTTTAACNATAACNTTGAATGAAGATTTAGCTTTTGCCAACGGGATCAAACCGCAACGCGAAAAGCTCTTTTTAACTCTNTCTTTAGGGATAACTGTAGCTTTTGCTATAAAGATTGTTGGGGTTTTACTGATTGTAGCAATGCTTATTATTCCTGCTGCAGCGGCTAAAACGTTAGCACGTAGCCCCGAAATAATGGCTGTAATAGCNTCAATAATAGGTGGGCTATCAACTGTTTTGGGNCTTCNAGCAGCATATACATTNGATACTCCCGCTGGCCCAACGATAGTTTGTGTCGCGGCANTATTTTTTATTACATTAAATTGNATTGGTTATNTTCANAAGTANAATCAGNGATNNTTGTTAAANNAAAATTTATCGTTTTAGNAAGTATNATAACTTATCTTTTGAAAAGAATAACTTCCCCGAATAATATGATAAGAACNGTAACTTGCCTGCTTTCGTACAGTTTGTGTCAAAAAAGATGGCACGGTTTTTGCTCGATACAACTATTCTCCCTTGTAATGTCAAACTTTTGGCTGGACCATAATTTGGTCCAGCCTTTTTTTTTAAAGTAGAGAGTTTGACATATTTAGTATTTTAAATAGACTTAAGTCTATGACCCGGCGAAAACATTCCTTAATTAAACAAGTGATCTATGTTTCCAAGCCAGTTGGGTTTGATGAAGAAATTTTAAATAGTATCCTTACTCTTTCCAGATTTAATAATGAAAAAAATCAAATCACTGGTGCTTTAATTTGTAGATCAGATCTTTACCTGCAATATTTAGAAGGGCCGGCGCATAAAATTGATTCTGTCTATTCAAAAATAAAAATTGATGACCGTCATGAAGACGTTAGACTTCTAGAGGATGGCAGGTCCCGACGGCGGTTATTTTCAAATTGGGCAATGCGCGGGGAGCCAGTGAAGGATTGGATTTGGACTGAAAAAGAAGTTTCAAATGGCGTTTTGGAACGGCTTTCAGGAGATGATGCAATGGATATTTTTATAAAGCACTCGAGAGAAATAGATCAATTTTTGAGTTAATAAACTTGTGGAAGATCAAGGGAAACTAAGCTGAGATATCGTTCAGATTGGCCAACTGGCACATGCGCCCGTTGGGTATTAAGATTTTTGCTTTGGCCTATCGGTTCGACGCGGCATGGAATTAAACGGGATTTGAACATGCCAAGTTTGATGGCTTTTTTTTGGGGGAGGTGTTGGCCATCCTAGATACACAGGAGGCTGATATTATGGAAAGACTTGAAACTATCATGTTTCTCTATAATCACAATCGTCCGAACTAAAAGGGACTGGCATGCACCCAACTTTCGAGATAAGAATTTATAAGGTTTGGTTATACCGATAGGATTAACGTTTATGTCCATGACTGATGAGCAGTTGAGAGCTGGCACAAGCAAGGAATGGAACTGGCATCCGGACTTGCCAGTGGCGGTGACGCCGCTGTTTTCATGGCCGCCGAGGCCCATGGCCACGCTCCGGTGGTTTGCAACCAACTGGCTGCCAATCACCGAATACCTGATCTACGCGCTGATGGCTTGGGCCATCTGGGCGTGGCTCGTGCCACCCTTGGAGCAGATGCAGCGCTTGAGTTGGGATTGGGTGCTACAGCTTTGGGCGCGCAACCTAATCCTTATGACCTTCTTTGCCCAAGGCCTGCACCTTTGGCTTTACGGATGGAAGAAGCAGGAAGACGATTTCAAGTTCGACCGGCGCGGGCTTGCCAAGAATGCGCGCGTCTTCCTTTGGAACGATCAATATTGGGACAATGTAACCTACGCGCTCTTATCTGGCGTGACCATTTGGACGTTCTATGATGCCATCGTTTGGATGGCTTACGCCAATGGATGGGCACCTATGATTACGGCACAGAGCAATCCAATCTGGTTCTTGGCCCTTTTCCCGTTGTTGCCTGTTGTACAATCCTTCCATTTCTATTGGGTACACCGCGCACTGCACATCCCATGGATCTACAAACGTGTGCATTCTGTTCATCATCGTAGTGTTTCAGTTGCACCGTGGTCAGGCTTTTCCATGCACCCGATTGAGCATGTTGGCTATATGAGTCTGCTATTGATCTTTCTGGTTTTGCCCGCGCATCCAATCCACTTCCTCTTTATCGGATATTCGTTGGCACTTGCTTCAGCCACGTCGCATGCAGGTTTCGAAAAGCTGGTGCTAGGGGACAAGGCCCACCTGAAGGTTGGCTCATTCCATCATCAACTGCATCATCGGTATTTCGAATGCAACTATGGTGGCCCGGAAATGCCCTGGGATAATTGGTTTGGCAGCTTTCATGACGGCAGTCCAGAGGCCACTGAACGTGTGCGCGAAACCAAGAAGCGCATGAATGCGAAATGAGTATCTTGATTGCAGCATAAGATGAGTCAGTACTAATTTNAAACGTGCTGAAATCTATNAGANCAGACCTGGAAGGAACGCATAGTTGGGCGAAAGGGTGATATTAATTACTCAAGCTGCAAAGGATGCGGCNCTGNGCNTGGTACGCTTGANCTTCATGNAAGAAANCCAGTCGCATGTNGACGCAGGCGAGATCTCAAAATGGNTAGTTTCAGGCGAATTAATCTTTANNAACCGNCTTCCTAAAACCAACNTTGGCAAGCTGGATAAGAAACCNTTNTGGCAAGATATCTCAANGCACNTGGGCTCAAAATTATGACAGAGAAGCAACATCGTATTCAGGCGCTTATTCACTCTATTATCAANTATCTACNGGCTCATAGAGNTGACGCGCCTGGTGTTGATCNGATATTGGACAAGCTGGCAGGCATNGATCTGTCTGCCGAAAGGTTCAGAGATACAACTCCCCAAGGAACTCGGCATGATGAGGTTCTTAAGAACGCCATTGCCGGGATNNCCGCCCCCGAATTGTNCGAAATNGGAATTNNNTTNGCGGCTGCAAAAGATGATTTGATCTGGCTGGAGGACAAAGGCTTATTCTATCCGCGTGGTACCGATGTGGGCGACNGATATAAAAAGTGCAATCTGCANACTCCACTGATCGGGCCAGACGCATGTGGTCATCATCATCCCGATTTCCGACTTGGCATTTTCATGCTGGGCCCACGGACGCTTTATCGTGACCACAACCACGACGCACCAGAACTGTACCTAAATTTATCGGAGAAGTCCGGTTGGCGGTTTGGTACTCGTGATTGGGAGGATTACCCGGCCGGTTCACTTATCTGGAATGCAGCGGGCGATTCCCACGCTACCCGCGTTTATGATAAGCCATTCATCTCGGTCTTTGTCTGGCTCGAAAACGTGAATTCAGGCTGCAATTTAGTCCACTTTGACGATTGGGCAGAGATAGAACAGGATCTCGCAAATAGTCCAATTGAGGTTTCCAAAATGTAGATGCTCGTGTTTTTGGGCCATAAGTAATGCATCTATTTTTCTGAAAATCCAAGGCTTTTAGTAAAGAACAAATTATGATCTAAATAAATATTATGATCCAAAATATAACAATTATAATACTATGAAAAGGTATCCGATAATTAACAAAATAACGGTGGATGTTTTCGAGTGGAAGACGGAGAAGTTAGGTCAGGACTACAATACTTTTAATTTAGTCTGCGATCCTAATTCAGCTTTAAAGCAGCGAGAGGGAATTGTTCGGATACATACAGACCTTGGCTTAATTGGAGAGCATCCAATAAATGGAGTTGGAATCGCGGAGTTAAAGCAAATAGCGGCCTACTTGATTGGAAAAAATGCTCTTTCAAGAGAAATGATCTACAATGATACAAAAAGAGCCCTACGACAATCGCTCAAACAAGCATCAAGTATTGTTGACATTTGTCTTTGGGACATAGCTGGCAAATTTTTTCAGGTACCAATTTATAGATTGCTTGGCGGAGAGAGGGTTCCATTGAAAGCCTACGCTTCTACTTTACATGGGGATGAAAATGGTGGGCTATCTAGTCCTCATGATTTTAAAGATTTTGCTAATGAATGTCTCGAAATGGGTTATAAAGCATTTAAAGTTCATGGTTGGGGTTTAGCAAAAGAAAATATACAGCGAGAAATTGATACCGTTTTGTTATTGGGTGATGAATTTAAAAATAGGTTAGATCTTTTATTAGACCCTGCATGTGAAGTAAAGAACTTTGGTGATGCTTTAAGACTGGGTAAAGCCTGTGATGAAGCAAATTTCTTTTGGTGGGAAGATCCTTATGCAGATGGAGGTGTCTCACAATTTTCTCATAAAAAGTTAAGGCAAATGGTTAGAACCCCGTTATTGCAGACGGAGCACGTTAGATACTTAGAGCAACATGTAGACTTTATATTATCAGAGGCCACCGATTTTGTGCGAGCTGGAGCATATGAAGATGGTGGAATTACTGGTGCCATGAAGATTGCTCATGCTGCTGAAGGCTTTGGTTTGGATCTGGAACTGCATGCACCAAGTCCTGTACATAGGCACATAATGACATCGATAAGAAATACAAACTTTTATGAAATGGGCTTAGTTCACCCAAAATTAAGGACTTATAGACCCGATATTTATATCGATTATAATGATAACTTAGATGGCATTGATAAAAATGGTAACGTTTTTGCTCCAGATGGGCACGGTATTGGAGTGGATATTGACTGGGATTGGGTGAGTTTCCATTCAACTGACAGTTTTACTATTGCGGAGTGAGTAGATTACAGTGCGGGGTTAAATTTCTTCGTGTTTGAGCTTGGGTAATGATGTGAACCACCTGTCAGATGCGCGATAACCTAGTTAAGAACCCCGTATAAAACTTTGATATGTATATGTTTATGTTAAAAATTTATATGTTTAGTCAAAAATGTCTTGGATCTTTAATGACTTGCTTGGAAGTATCTTTCTCACATCGTTTCTGCTGTATTCACTAAGTCTCTCATAAAAAGTTTTAACACTCATATTGAAAGTCTTCTCAAAAGCTTTTTGCCAATTTCTTTGGCCTGCTTTTTCAAGCCAAAAGTCTTTAAAAACGAGCTCAAGGGCTTCTTGTTCAGAGATATTATCTTTTTGTAACTCCTTAACTAATGTAAGCAACATAAATGCAGAGCCAGCATAATTCATATCCATATATCCATCTAAAGTTTCTTTAGAGGATGTTTCAAATTTTTCATACAAATTTGGATCCGTAAAAACTTCATCACTCCACAAGGAACGACGTTTTAAGTCACCTTCAAGCGAGCTTCTACCATAATATTGCTGAACAAACATTTCTTCTATGACTTTAGCACCACCTTCAGCCAGCCATTTTGGATCCATTCTATCTTTTGACAAGCTCATTTGATAAATATGAAAGTACTCATGAACAATGACAGAATAACGGTGTGGACTATTGTATTTGAATTCATCTTTATTTATTTCCAGGATCATCCATTTAGTTCTGCCATCTCCAGAAATACTAGCGCCTCCCATGTTCGGTTTCTCCGAAAAAGGGTTTTTTACATTGCTATTCCATGCGTAAATATCCATCGCTGAATTTTTAACGTCTTTCCTTACACCGAAGACCTTGAAATTTTCTTCGACGGGGAGAACTTCTTGTAATATTTCCATTATATTTTTAAATTCAGAAACCCAAGATTTGTGCAGGCTCTTATCAATGTTAAACCTAAAGGGTAATTTTTGATTTCTGATTTTTGTTATTTCGAGAAGTTCAAATTCGTTGTTATCTAATGAGCCATCAAATTTAAGCCCCTTGGTGGACAGATATTCAATCAACGCATTTTTAGTAGTGTCTCCCCAGATGCCATCAGTAGCTCCTGCATTAAAACCCAGTTCATTTAGTTTCTTTTGAATGGCAAGGACATTGTCAGAAGAATACGCATTGCTGGCTATTAGACATATTGGAAATAGACAATACAAAAAAAATCGTAATTTCAACTTTAACTCCTTTAGCTTTCTACTCATACTTACCTAGATTAATTTTCTTTTATTTTAGACAGATGGCCAGTGAACATGAAATTTCTTTTAATAATTATTTTTTTAATTCTTTTCATAGCCCTATTAAGCCTACTGTTCTGGGTATGGATATTAGTGAAAGGTATTTTTTCGAGAAAAAGAAAACTCCCTTATATATGGGGTTTGTATTTCTTAATTAGTATCATTTTCTATTTTTCCAAAAGAATTATTACAGACTCGGCAACAGACAGAACCTTTATCGTTATTATGGTTCTTTTCATTCTAGCCTTCATTGGGATCTATCATTGGCGGTCTGGAAAAATGTCTTGGGAAACTATTGAAAAAAGTTGGAGTATAGACAACGTAGATAAGCCCGTCAAAAAAAAGGGTAGAGGCTCTCTTATAAATAATTTTTTAATGAGTATAAATAAATTTTTAATCAAATTATTTGGTCAAACGAATGTATATTATGG
>NZVF01000051.1 GCA_002698165.1 Planktomarina sp.
AAAATCATTACCCTAGAGGATCAACGTAAAGCTTTACAGTTAGAAACGGAATCTCTTCAAAACGAAAGAAACTTGAAGTCGAAGGCCGTTGGTAGAGCAAAGGCTGCTGGAGAAGATGTTTCTGAAATTCTTTCTGGTATGGACGAGTTAAAATCTAAACTAGAGAAGATTCTACCAGCTTCAGCTTTTCCTGAAATCAGTGAAAAATTTATGACTGAGCCGCGTGGGCTATATCAAGGTATAGTAGGAACTTTGGTAGCTCCGGACAGCACGGACCAAGTGTCACAAATAATTTTTGTAGCAGCACAGGCAGGTGTTGCTGTAGTACCTTTTGGTGGTGGCACAGGTCTTGTTGGCGGACAAGTTTTACCTAAATCCCAAGGAGGCGTACCTGCTCCTATTGTACTAAGCTTATCGCGAATGCGTAAAGTTAGACAATGTTACCCGAAAGAGAATGTTTTGGAAGTGGAGGCAGGTGTGACATTAGCTGAAGTTCAGGCTGAGGCTGCAAAGGTAGACCGAGCCTTCCCCTTGTCGATTGCCTCTGAGGGAACTGCTCAAATTGGTGGAATTTTGGCAACAAATGCTGGGGGTGTGAATGTTTTAAGATATGGGATGGCGCGTGATCAAGTTTTTGGAATTGAAGCAGTAATGGCGGATGGTAAAATATTAAATGGTTCTACGCGGCTACGTAAAGATAATACTGGTTACGATTTGCGACATTTGCTTATTGGTTCAGAAGGTACGCTTGGTATAATTACATCTGCTAGTTTAAAACTTTCCCAGCGTCCGATTAGTGAAGCAACAGCTCTTTTTTCTGTCGAGAGCCCCACATCAGCGCTTGAATTGCTGAACCGAACAAAGATGATTGTGGGTGAAGGAATTTCAGCTTTTGAATTGATTTCGGGGCAAGGCCTGAAATTTGTATCAGAAAAGTTTCCACAAATACGTCAGCCGTGGTTAAAGCCGCCTGATTGGTCAGTCTTGTTACATCTAGGTTTTGCAACCGGTTTGCAGGCGGAGCAAGTGATTGATGAATTGTATCAAAATGCAGCTGATTTGATACTTGATGGTGTAATTTCGCAATCAAAACAGCAATCGAAAGATTTTTGGAGTCTCCGTGAAGCGATACCTGCGGCTAATAAGGCGATTGGTGCGATTTGTTCTTTTGACATATCAGTGCCGCTTTCTGAAATTCCAAATTTTATTCGTAGAGCTGGTGATTGTGTTAAAAGGCTTGGCAAAATGCGAATTAATTGTTTTGGCCATCTTGGAGATGGTAACCTACACTACAATATTTTTCCTTATTCCGGAGTATCATCGAAAGATTATGCTAAAGTAAATGAAGTTTTGGAAAGTGAATTATACTCTCTAATCTATGAAATGGATGGATCAATATCTGCTGAACATGGAATAGGACGACATAAAGTAAAGCATTTAAAAGACTTCTGTGATCCAGTTAAGATGACGGTTATGCGCAGTGTCAAACAGGCTCTAGACCCTGTTGGAATTCTGAATCCTGGAGTGCTAATGTCAGATTTATATTAGACTAAGGAATGATGTTGATAAAGCTTTGTAGCAAGAACAGAGAAGTTATAAATTTTTAAGTTAAAAGCTTGTTGTTACATAATTTACCTTGATTGCTGGAAGTTGTATCCAATAGCACATGACAGTTTATTCTCCACCTTTAGATCCTTTAGACATTGTTCACCTTGATCATGAATTATTAGCAGTGAACAAACCGTCTGGACTTCTGTCTGTACCTGGTAAAGGCCCAATGTTGTCGGATTGCTTAATCTCCAGGGTAAAAAAAGAATACCCAAAAGCATTATTAGTACATCGTTTAGATCGCGATACGTCAGGTGTTATGGTTTTTGCATTATCATCCTATTCACAGCGTCATTTGGGGCTTCAATTTGAAAAACGGCAGTCTCAGAAAACATACATCGCGCGGATTTGGGGTCAGGTCTGCGATAACAAAGGTATGATTGACCTGCCGATAGCAGTAGATTGGCCTAACCGCCCAATGCAAATGGTTTGCCATGATACTGGCCGTGCAGCAATCACTCACTGGGAAATGATTAAAAGAAATATTACAGAAACTCGTGTGAAATTGAGACCTGAAACTGGACGATCTCACCAGTTGCGTGTTCATATGATGGCGATTGGTCACCCAATTCTAGGAGACCCTTTATATGGCATTTCAGAGTCTCAAAATGTCAACCGCTTGATGCTTCATTCTCATCGACTGCGAGTTCGTCACCCCGACGGTGGCGAGATGATAGAGTTTCGGGCAAAAATACCGTTTTGAGTATAAAGTGATATTTATGGGGGTTGAATGGAAATAAACTTAGTTTCTGATAAAATCCTTAACTGCCAAATTTCTAAAATATACTAGGTCAAACTGAGCATTTTATGTAAATAATATAGTTTTTCGTGTATTAAACTTTCAACTTGCAACATATCAGATAAAGAATAAAAGTTAGACTTGCCTATAAATTCTATCGACATATTTTTCTGGGAGAGTGAATGATGGATAAATTAGATTTTTATATTAATGGTGAATGGGTCAAGCCATCGCAGCCAAAAACACTCGACGTAATTAATCCAGCTAATGAAGATAAAGTGGCAACAATATCTTTGGGAAATAGCCAAGATGTTGATCTAGCTGTTTCTGCAGCGCGTGCAGCGTTTATCCCTTATTCCGAAACACCGGTTAATCAACGTGTTGAGCTGCTTACGACCATTCGTGAGATATACAAGCGCAGATTGGACGATGTGGCTGATGCAATTCAGACAGAAATGGGTGCTCCAACCTATCTGGCCAAAGGTGCTCAAGCCATGGTTGGGCTAGGGCATTTGAAAGCAGCGATACGATCTCTCAGCAATCATGATTTTGAGTACTTACATGGAGAATTCATAATACGCCATGAACCTATAGGGGTTTGTGGCCTCATAACTCCATGGAATTGGCCAGTAAACCAAGTGGTGTCTAAACTTGCACCATGTATCGCGGCAGGTTGTACGGCAATATTGAAGCCTTCTGAGATAGCACCCTTATCATCAATGGTCATTGCTGAAATTCTGGATGAGGCGGGAGTGCCGGCTGGTGTGTTTAATCTCGTGAATGGGATGGGACTGGAAGTAGGATCAGCAATGTCTGCTCATCCAGATATAGATATGATGTCATTTACGGGTTCCACACGTGGAGGCGTTGCAGTGGCAAAAGCGTCCGCTGATACAGTAAAGAGAGTGAGCCAGGAATTAGGTGGAAAATCAGCGAATATTATTCTTGATGATGATCAGTTTGAGAAATCCATAAGCGATGGTGTAAGTCTTTGTATGGACAATACTGGACAGTCCTGCAACGCTCCAACACGTATGTTAGTCCCTGCCAATCGCAAAGAACAAGCTTTTACTATAGCAGCTAAAGCAGCAGAAAAGACAATTGTTGGTGATCCGAAATCTGATGATACGGTAATTGGGCCTCTGGTAAGTGATGTACAGTATGAAAAGGTGCAGAGTCTTATTGAGAGGGGAATTAGTGATGGGGCAAAACTGGTAGCTGGTGGGCCTGGTAAGCCAGCGGGTTTAAGTCAAGGATATTACGCTAAGCCTACTGTATTTGGTGATGTTAAAAATGACATGACTATTGCTAAAGAAGAAATATTTGGGCCAGTTTTGTCAATTATTGCGTATGAAAATATCGATGATGCAGTTACGATAGCCAATGATACTGAATACGGACTAGCCGCTTATGTTTCTGGTGAAAACAAAGATGATTTAACAAATATTGCAAGGCGGTTGCGTGCTGGTCAAATCCATATTAATTACGGTTCTGGCGGTGCCAATGCCCCATTTGGAGGTTTTAAACAATCTGGAAATGGCCGAGAAAAAGCTGAGTGGGGTCTTGAGGAGTTTTTGGAAGTTAAGGCAATTTTTGGTGGCAAATTTAATTAGAAAATCCAAAAAATTTTATTAGTAAAAAGGCCCCGCTACAGTGGGGCCTTTTTAATTCAGTTAAGAAACACTTTTTAGGATTTGTCTTCTTCTGGGGACATTTCTTCACCAGTTTCTTGATTTACCATTTTCATCGCTAGGCGGACTTTGCCACGATCATCAAACCCCAGTAGTTTAACCCATACTTCTTGACCCTCTTTTAAAACATCAGACGGATGATTTATTCTGCGATTTTCAATTTGACTGACGTGCACTAATCCATCACGTTTGCCAAAGAAATTCACAAAAGCACCAAAATCTACGACTTTCACCACTTTACCTTTGTAGATAGCGTTAGCTTCAGGTTCTGCTACAATTGCGTGGATCATCTCGTACGCTGTTTTGATACTGTCAGCATTCGGACTGGCAATTTTGATTACACCTTCGTCATTAATATCTACTTTTGCGCCAGATGTTTCTACAATCTCTCGAATTACTTTACCGCCAGATCCTATTACTTCGCGTATTTTATCAGTCGGAACGTTCATAGTTTCAATTCGTGGGGCATGAATGCTGAACTCCTGTGCGCCTGTTATTGATTTGGACATTTCACCCAAAATATGTAGGCGGCCCGCTTTGGCTTGCGCTAAGGCCTTTTTCATTATGTCTTGGGTAATTCCAGCAACTTTGATATCCATTTGTAAGGACGTAATTCCAGCCTCTGTACCAGCAACTTTGAAATCCATGTCTCCTAAATGGTCTTCGTCCCCGAGTATATCAGTTAAAATGGCATAATCACCGTCTTCTTCCAGAACCAAACCCATAGCTACACCCGCGACAGGCGCTTTTAGTGGAACCCCAGCATCCATCATGGACAGTGATCCACCACATACTGAAGCCATAGATGACGAACCATTTGACTCTGTTATCTCAGATACTAACCGAATGGTGTATGGAAAATCTGTAGCTGGTGGCAGAACTGCTTGAAGTGCACGCCATGCTAACTTTCCATGGCCAATTTCTCTTCGACCAGGAGGTCCAAACCGACCTACTTCGCCAACTGAGTAAGGTGGGAAGTTATAATGTAATAAAAAGTTAGATTTATACATTCCATTCAGAGCATCAATCATTTGTTCATCGTCACCAGTACCTAATGTGGTTACCACTAGCCCTTGAGTTTCACCACGTGTAAACAGTGCTGAGCCATGTGTCCGTGGTAGTAGGCCTGTCTGGCAATCAATTGCACGCACGGTATCGAGAGCCCGTCCATCAATTCGTTTGCCTTTTTTTACCACGTCGCCGCGTAAAACCTGTGACTCTAGTTTCTTTAATGCGGATCCTAGGTTTTCGTCTGCAAGCTGCTCTTCACTTAAAGTAGACTTAATAGTTTCTTTTGCCTCTGAAACGGCAGTTGTCCTTTCTTGCTTATCTGTAATTGCATACGCCGCCTGCATTGCTTCTTTCCCAGCGGTAGACACTGAGGCAAATAGATCACTGTAATCCGGTGCTTGAAAATCAAATGGTTCTTTTGCGCAATCCTCTGCCAGATCAATAATGAGATTAATTACAGGTTGTATTTGCTCATGCGCAAAAGCAACTGCTCCTAGCATTTCGTCTTCAGTCAGCTCGTAAGCCTCTGACTCTACCATCATTACGGCGTCTTTGGTGCCTGCTACCACTAAATCTAAACGCTGTTCCGGTTCCATACGAAGATTATGCATCTCATCTATTGTTGGATTTAAAACATATGCTCCATCTACAAAACCAACACGTGCTGCAGCAATTGGACCCATAAAAGGAGCGCCTGAAATTGTTAGGGCTGCAGATGCNGCAATCATTGCAACCATATCTGGATCGTTAACAAGATCATGTGAAAGAACGGTGCAGATGACTAAAACTTCATTTTTAAAGCCTGGTACAAATAGTGGCCTTAAGGGTCTATCTATAAGGCGTGAAGTCAGTGTCTCTTTTTCAGTTGGGCGGGCCTCACGCTTGAAAAACCCACCAGGAATTTTTCCTGCNGCATANTATTTTTCATTATAATGTACGGTTAATGGAAAAAAGTCCTGACCTGGCTTTTGTTGCTTAGCAAAAGTTACATTTGCCATTACTGAGGTTTCACCTAAAGTTGCTATCACNGTGCCATCTGCTTGACGTGCAACTTTACCCGTTTCTAGTGAGAGAGTTTCCTCACCCCACTGCATGGATTTTTTAGTTTCTGTAAACATTTTTGATTTCCTATCTGGTCCAATGACCAGTCTCGTGGTGGCCCCATTGCCACCGACCCCTATATCTTATTTTCGGGCGCTGGGATCATTGCGCCACGTTTCAGATGAGTGGCATCTACATTAAGAAGACCCTCAGGGAAAGGGCCTTTAATAACCTGAGACTTTTTTGTATTTAAAAATGAAAACTGAACAGTCCAAATGATACTTATTGGTATTATTTCTGGGTTGACTCTCACTGTATGAATCAGAAGTTGGAAGTGATAGATCCGCTTTCAATTAAAAGAAAAGCCGCAATCAATTTGATGCGGCTTTGAGATCTTTAAAATTATATGAATTAGCGACGTAACCCTAAACGCTTGATCAAGTCCTGATATCGAGATTCATCTTTTGCACGGGCATAGTCGAGAAGTTTCCGCCGCGTTGCTACCATTTTTAACAACCCACGACGACCATGGTTATCTTTTTTATGTGTTTTAAAGTGTTCCGTTAGAGTAGCAATGCGTGACGATAGAATAGCCACCTGCACCTCTGGAGAACCAGTATCACCTTCTTTAGTGGCAAATTCTTTCATGATCCGTTTTTTTTCTTCAGCTGTAATCGACATCGGGGTCTCCTTCTCTACGTTAAGGGTTATGGCGCAGGCCGGGATGTCGTCCAGCAGGGCCCATGGAGGAATCAGATTAATTCTGATCGATGAGCTGCTTTAATTAACTTTCAATAAAAAGAAAAGAGAAATTATCCTAATCCAACGGTTAAATCCATTGCTCTGGTTTTTTTGAATAGGAGATATAAAGTGGGTGCTTTGGATGTCCCTGTTTAGATAAGCCTAAATGAAAAATTGGCTTGCTGGAGTTTCTTAAGATTTTCTCTACTTGAATTCCGCGCTTTAGGTGAGCCCCATGAGATCCCCATGCAGCAATTATATCATCGCACCAATCGCATGCTTCCAAAATAGTTATATCATTNTCAGGNCCAATTGGATCTTTAGATACNCGCATTTTTTTTGGNTCGGTGGCACGCCAAGCAAAAATNTTGATTACTTGAANACTACCATAATCTAATTTTCGNGCNCGTCGTTCGCAGCGCTCAACGGTAGGGTCGTTGANAATCTCAGTTGCAGTAGATGGNTTTAACATAACAAAGACTAAACGTCGNTTGTTAGGCTTCCATATTCGGATCAAAGAATAACGATATTTTTCACAGTCAGAGTACGTGGCAACGCTTGTCGNACTTGCTTTGGTGTGGGACTTTTTAATCATAAAACTCACTCTGAGTGATCATAAAGTTTTCTTCAAGCTTTTCGACTATTTATGNTCGTTTTCATGATGAAAATCAGCTAATTGANTTACTGAATTATTACACGTTTGGGNTNAATTTCACCTGATTTGAAATGNCCAATTGCNTGAGCTTTTCCGTCGTAACTTGCCCAGATTTCGTCTCCATAATCTGCGTTGGCNAAGCAAANNGCTGAATTTCCATTCCTAAGTTTAGCTGCTCCTTCCGCATTAGTTGTGCCTTTGGGCAAATCAGTAAGTCCCTNCTCAAGTGGTAGCAAAAATTGATCAATTTCCAAAGTTTTAGCAAATGACTCAATGGTTTTAAGGGTTATGCAAGATTTCAGATTAAATGGGCCTGCCCAAACTCGGCGAAGGTTTAGCACATGNGCATAACAACCCAATGCGTCACCTAAATCACGAGCAATTGCTCGAACGTATCCTCCTTTACCACATGTCATTTCTAAAATTGCAGTATCAACAGANGGCCGTTCAATTAATATTAATTTTGATACTAANAGTGGTCGAGCAGACACTTTTACCTCNNTGCCNGCTCTGGCNAACTTGTAAGCACGTTCCCCNTCTATNTTAACAGCTGAAAACTTNGGTGGAACCTGCATAGTTTCGCCTTGAAATGTCTTTAATTTTTCAATTATTTCTGTATCGGTTGGACGCTTTGTGGAAGTTGCGATTACCNCACCGTCAGCATCATCTGTATTTGTAGCNGCCCCCATTTTTATGCAGAAACTATATGATTTTTTAGCGTTTGTAACGTATGGAATAGTTTTGGTAGCTTCTCCTAAGGCTATCGCTAACAGGCCAGTTGCATCTGGATCAAGGGTTCCAGCATGACCTGCTTTTTTAGCATCAAAAGCCCAACGAACTTTATTTACAACTGTGCTGCTGGTCATTCCGCTNGGTTTATCAATTAGCAACCAACCTGAAATGTTTCGACCCTTGCGGACACGTCCCATTTTATCTCCCCATGATTAAAAGAGCAGTCATTTACAAATTTAAAAAAATTTAGTTTAGCATTCCTATCATTACAAATTTGAAGATTAAAAACTTAGTTGTCTAAGTCTCGCCGTACATCCTTGCGATCAAATAATTCACGNGTNCTTTCGATTTGGTCNAATGTTTCATCTACNCGNAAGCGAAAATCTGGTGTATATTTAAGTCCAGTTTTTCGCCCAACCATACTTCGAATTTGGCCTTTGTTTTTGGCTAAAGCCTCAATTGTTTCTGCGTGTTGAATGCCGCCTAAAGGCATTACGTAAACTGTGGCAATTTGTAAATCTGGTGATACTGAAACTTCCGAGACAGTTATTGAGATCCGATTAAGCTNGGGATCATGTATTTCACCNCGAGCCAATATCTCTGATAGGGTACGTCNAATGACTTCGCCAACTTTTAATTGTCTTTGNGANGGTCCNATATTTTGATGTGATCTTGTTTTTACCATAAATGGGTCATAGGCCTTGCGGCATTAAGTTTGCAAGTNNCAAAAGTTTAAGCCAAATAGTCANTGAAGGAGAATGTCATGGCTAAGAACCCTGGTATCACTGTTACTGGTGCATCTGGAAGGATGGGCCAAATGCTTATAAAAGANGTTCTTTCNAGTGATAACGCGCNGTTAGTTGGAGCGGTAGAACAGGTTGGCCATCCCTGGGTTGGAGAAGATCTGGGGGAAGCCAGTGGTACCAGTGCAAACGGTATCATTGTTACCGATGACCCTTTGCANGCTTTTGCAAATTCGCAAGCAATAATAGATTTCACNGCACCAAAAGCTACCATAGNGTTTGCTGCTNTGGCGGCTCAGGCTCGAGCCGTGCATGTAATTGGAACCACTGGAATGAGTGATGATGAAATTCTATCACTTGAGCCTGCTAGCCGTCATGCTGTTATTGTACGCGCAGGTAATATGTCTTTGGGAGTTAACCTTCTGACCAAATTAGCTGAAAAAGTTTCTGCNGCCTTGGATGAGGATTTTGATATTGAAATTATTGAGTCNCATCATCGCCATAAAGTTGATGCGCCTTCGGGTACTGCTTTGATGCTGGGNGAAGCGGTAGCGNCTGGCAGGGGCGTGAAGTTTAGCGATGTCCGTNATGTCAATCGACATGGTGTGATGGGTGCACGAAAATTGGGCGATATTGGGTTTTCATCAATTCGTGGGGGTGATATTATTGGCGAGCATGACGTTTTATTCGCAGCTGCGGGTGAAAGAATCACACTGCGTCACGTAGCAACGGATAGACGAATTTTTGCTCGTGGAGCACTTAAAGCTGCTCTATGGGGCCAAACGCAAAAACCGGGTCATTATGATATGATGGACGTTCTTGGATTGTGAGCTAGGTCGAATTTTTGATGAAATAGGTCATAGAAATTAAAATGCGAACTATATTTTTTTCATTTTTATTTAGTTTATTTGCTCTTTGCGTGCATGCCGAAGAGAGAATTCTAGAACGCTCNGAACTNCTTGATATTGTTTCTGGGAAAATTCTTGTTCTAAGATTATTTGGNATTGANCTTAAAGTTATTGAAGATGGAACAATNGAGGGAAAAGCTATGGGCTGGAACGTGAAGGGNGAATGGGAATGGNAAGATGGTTTTTTCTGTCGTTCTATGTGGTGGGGCGAACGTGATATTGGTTNTAATTGTCAGGAAGTAACAATTAAAAATAAAAAAATAAAATTTACGAGCGANCGTGGAAATGGCGCAAGCGCCAGGTTTTNATTAAAATAAATTTTTATATNNAGTANATCTAAAAATCTACTGCGATGCCTTTACGTTCCCAATCCCCAAACCTGACNGGTTCGGGGCCATCTCTTCCACCAAGCTCGTTTGGGGGATCCTGTGATTTTGATTTTTTCTTTCGGGTGATAGCTTCAGCCAGAGCTCTTTCAGCGGCTGCGGCGAGTTTAGTTTTCTTGTTTTCTGTCATGCCCTTGATATAACCCGGTTTGATAAATTCGCAAGGACAGTAAATGCCGGACCCCAAACAAAACTCCAGTCGACTGGGAACATCTTTTGAGGGGAAAAAAACAAAAAGAATACCTTTAAATATAGCTCGTTCAGAGGCGGTTCGCATTTTAAATGCTGTAATGATAGAGAGAAGACAACTCTCTGACATAATCCAAACACCAGACTTTCAAGCGATGAAGCCTGAAGATCGCGCGCGCGCGCAGCGCCTAGCTACGTATACACTTCGGCATACAGGCCGAGCGGATAGGGCATTGCGGCCATATTTGGCAAAGTTACCTGCTGTAGAAATTTTAAATGTACTGCGTTTGGGCATCTCAGAGATAGTAGGTCTTGGCGCCCCAGCACATGCTGTTGTAAACGACTTAGTTTCAATCTGTTCGGTGAGTAAAAAGACACGCCCATTTAAGGGTTTGATTAACGCAGTGTTACGCAAAACTGTTGCTGAAATTGTTGGAAAGTGGGACAAGTCACCAGTGCAAATGATGCCCAAATGGCTTCGAAATCCTTTAAGGGAGGCTTATGGAAATGGTATTGTCATGGCATTGGAGACAGCCCACATGCGTGGCGCTGCAGTAGATTTGACTGTTATAGATGATCCAAAAACGTGGGCTAAAAAATTAAATGGTGTTGTCTTACCTAATGGAACGGTCAGATTACATGAAGCTGGACAAATTTCATCACTTGAAGGTTTTAGAGAGGGTAAGTGGTGGATCCAAGATGCTGCAGCTGCTTGGCCTGGTATCTTGCTTGGGCTCAGTCCTGGTGAAACTGCATTAGATATTTGTGCTGCGCCTGGTGGTAAAACCATGCAAATGTCTGCTTCAGGAGCAAAAATAACGGCAGTGGATGTGTCGCCACAGCGAATGAAAAGAGTGACAGAAAACCTTGACCGTACTAACTTAAAAGCTGAAAAAATTATCGCTAATATTTTGGATTGGGAAGATTCTCGACTTTTTGATGCAGTTTTATTGGATGCGCCTTGTTCGGCGACGGGTACAATTCGCCGTCATCCTGATTTGCCATTCGCAAAAGATGGAACTGGAATTTCTGAGCTAATTAGCCAACAAAAAGATATGTTTAATGCTGCTGCACAACGAGTTAAGCCTGGAGGGCGTTTGGTGTTTTGCACTTGTTCCCTCATTCCAGATGAAGGCGAGGTTCAAGCTGAAGAGTTTCTTGAAGAAAATAAAAACTTTGTTGTTGATGCCAGGCTTCCACTAGGAATGGATAGGAAATGGCGGACCAAAGAAGGTGGCTTTAGGCTGCGTCCTGATTTTTGGTCCGATTTTGGTGGCATGGATGGTTTTTACCTTATTCGGCTGAATCGATTGGCATCAGAATTCTCAGGGTGACACATGACCCCATTTAGGCTTATTGTTAAATTAGAAACATGAGAAATCAGGGTTACCCATTCCTGTGAAAGAAAGTCCATACCGGTTGTCCCGGTTAACCCAAATTAGAAACTCTTTGTATTTGCGTCGTGCTACATGGTTCCGGCGCCCTACTGCTATCAAAAATATGCCAGAGCCCTGGAGTATTGGCCAACATGAGCGCGGTAAACAGCTGGTTAGTGGACATTTTTTATTTAAAGGACAAGAAATAGATTTTAGGAACGGCTCCATTTGGGACCAATTCGCAATGTCTGATCTGCTTGAGGCCGAATTACATGGATTTAAATGGTTAGATGACTTACTTGCTTTTGGTAACAATGAGGCTCGTGAGCTTGCACAAATTTGGCTAATTGGGTGGATTTCAAAGTTTGGTATGGGCAAAGGCATAGGATGGAATGCTAATTTGACCGGACGTAGATTAATCCATTGGATTAATCATTTATCATTTATCGAGAGCTCTTTTTCAAAAAAGAATTTAGATATTTTTTACCATTCACTCACACTGCAAATGCTCTTTTTATCGAAGTATTGGCCGCAAACTAACACCTGTATTGGCCGCTTTGAAGCACTATGTGGACTTGTTTACGCTACAAGCCTATCAACTGGAATGGAACGTCTCGCTGCATTGAGTTTAAGCCTTCTCAATAAAGAATGTGAAACTCAGATAAATTCAGATGGTACCTTGGCAGCCCGAAACCCAGAAGAGATACTTAATGTTTTCGCTTTATTAATCCGGGTTAAATTAACACTGGAGAGTGTTAACTCAAAAATTCCACAACCACTATTAAGTAGAATTGAAAATATGGCACCAGTTCTGCGTGGTTTGCGACATGGAAA
>NZVF01000052.1 GCA_002698165.1 Planktomarina sp.
TTAACCTTAAAGATCGCTACCAAAGTTAAAAACTCACCTACAAAACCCGATGTTCCTGGTAAGCCAACATTCGCTAAGGTAAAAAACATAAAAATTAATGCATAAATAGGCATTTTATTAACGATTCCTCCATAGGCATCGATATTTCGAGTATGCAAGCGATCGTAGAGAACCCCGACACAAAGAAATAAAGCACCAGAAATAAACCCATGGCTAATCATTTGAAAGATTGCTCCATCAACGCCCTGCTGGTTAGCAGCAAAAATACCCATCGTTACGAATCCCATGTGAGCAACAGACGAATAAGCTATCAGCTTTTTCATATCATGCTGAACTAACGCAACCAGCGAAGTATAAACGATAGCGATTGCTGATAACCAAAATATTAAGGGGGTCAATAAGTCTGAAGCTATTGGAAACATTGGTAATGCGAAGCGCAAAAACCCATAGCCACCCAACTTCAATAAAATAGCTGCCAGCACAACAGATCCGGCGGTTGGTGCTTGCACATGGGCATCTGGCAACCACGTGTGGAATGGCCACATTGGCATCTTGACTGCAAAAGATGCAAAAAAAGCAATCCACATTAACGTTTGAGCACCGCCTAAAATTTGGAACCCAAAACCATTAAGAACATCTGATTTAAAATTGTGTGTAAGTAAAAATACAATATCTGTTGACCCAGCATCTGAGAACATTGCCACCATCGCTACCAGCATCAGTACCGAACCCAGAAATGTATATAAGAAAAACTTGAATGAGGCATAAATTCGTTCCTTGCCACCCCAAATGCCAATAATTAGAAACATAGGGATCAACCCAGCCTCAAAAAATACATAAAACAATACTAAATCGAGTGCGCAGAATACACCAATCATCAGAGTTTCAAGCACTAAGAAAGCTACCATGTATTCTTTTAGACGGTAGGTCACGTTCCAGGATGCAACAATCACTAATGGCATAGTGAATGTCGTTAGCATTACAAATAATATGCTGATGCCATCGACACCCATTTTATACTGCATGCCAAGAAACCAACTGCGTTCTTCAACAAATTGAAAGCCAGTAGAGGAATGGTCAAATCCAAACAGCATCACCAGCGAAACAACGAAAGTGAAAACAGTTGCGGCCAATGCCAAATATTTTACGTTCCGTTGAGACTCCTCGCTATCCCCTCTTGATAAAAGGACGAGGATTAACGCAGCAATCGATGGAATAAATGTAATTAGGCTCAGGAGGTTGCCCATTTACTGCCCTCCCGTAATAGTCATCCATGTGACCAATATTGCTATTCCAATTACCATTCCAAAGGCATAATTGAAAATATAACCAGACTGAATTCGACCTGTCAGTTTTGTAAAAAAAGGAATGATTCCCATAGCTAGACCATTGATACAGCCATCAATTATTTTTCCGTCACCAAGTCTCCAAAGGAATTGGCCTAACCATTGTGTGGGTCTTACAAAAATCACATCGTAAATTTCATCAAAATACCATTTATTTAACAAAAACTGATAAAGTATTGGATTACTTTCTGCCATGCGCCGCGGCAAGTCGAGCTTGGTCATATAGAAAAGCCAAGCGGTAAAGAACCCAAACAACATAGCAAAAAATGGTGATATTTTTACTAACCAATGTACGTGATGCGCATCGTCAAGCACATGATTGTCAGGCGCCATGTAAATCGCGCCTTTACCTAGTTTATCAAAAACAGTGTTGTTAGCATCGGGTTCTTTATTATCAGTTTTTTCTGCTCCTTGATTTAACTCAACGTCAGCAAAAGCCGGCGTTATCAAGGAAAAACCGCTATGCGCTCCATTGAATGTATGATCACTATGATCTTCAACAATACCAAAAAAGACCTCTACTTTGTGATGGTCTCCAAAGAACGGTTTGTAAAAATACATACCTGAAAAAATTGCTCCAAACGCTAAAGCTGCGAGTGGTACAAGCATCACCAAAGGACTTTCGTGTGCATTACCATGGGTCTTTTTTTGACCTCGAGAAGTTCCAAAAAATGTAAGAAAGATCAAACGCCAGCTATAAAAACTGGTAAACAAAGCAGCAATCAGCAGCATCCAAAACGCATAACCTCCTGTCGTCCCGGCATAAGCGCTCTCAATAACCGCATCTTTCGATAAAAAACCTGCAAATCCATAATGGGTGAGCGGTATTCCCACGCCAGTAATAGCCAATGTACCAATAATCATGGTCCAGAAAGTAACTGGCATTTTTTTTCGCAAGCCACCGTAATTCCGCATATCTTGCTCATGGTGCATCCCATGAATTACAGAACCAGCGCCCAAGAATAGAAGAGCTTTAAAAAACGCATGCGTTAATAAGTGGAACATCGCAACCGAATAAACACCTAAACCAGCTGCNACGAACATGTAGCCNAATTGCGAACATGTTGAATACGCGATNACGCGTTTTATATCGTTTTGNACCAACCCTACNGTTGCAGCAAAAAAAGCTGTAGATGCGCCCAAGAATACGACAAAGTTCATCGCTTCAGGTGCAAATTCCATTATCGGTGACATACGACAGATTAGAAAAACACCGGCAGTAACCATAGTCGCAGCATGGATTAACGCAGAAACNGGCGTTGGGCCNTCCATAGCATCTGGCANCCAGGTGTGCAGTATAAGTTGCGCTGACTTGCCCATTGCTCCAACAAATAACAAAAAAGCTATCAGATTTGCTGCATTCCATTCTCTCCAAAGAAAATGCAGTTCCATATCTGCCAACTCTGGCCCAATTAGAAAAATATCNTCAAACCTGATACTATCGGCGACAAGGTAAAGAGCAAAGATCCCTAGTAAGAAGCCAAAGTCCCCTACACGATTTACGACNAAAGCTTTNATTGCAGCCGCGCCCGCTGCTTGTTTGCGAATGTAAAATCCAATTAATAGATATGAGGCTACCCCCACGCCTTCCCAACCAAAAAAAAGCTGCAAAAGGTTGTTTGAAGTTACGAGCATCAACATCGTAAAAGTAAAAAATGACAAATAAGCAAAAAAACGTGGGCGATAGCTTTCATTATCATAGAAATGCTCGTCATGGACCATATAGCCCATTGAGTAGAGATGAACCAAAGCAGAAACCGTGGTTATTACAATCAACATAATNGTAGTAAGACGATCANNACGNATTTCCCAGTCGGTGGACAATGTTCCGCTTTCAACCCACCNTAACAANTGAATACTTTCGGTNGTTCCATCAAAATTTAAAAATAAAATCCAAGACATAANGGCCGAAAGAAAAAGCAAGCTNGTNGTTACNACTTGAGCCCCCTTATCACCAATCATCTGGTGGCCAAATCCCGCAACGATGGCACCCAACAATGGGGCAAATAAGATTATGATTTCCATAAAGCCCTAACCTTTCATAACGCTGACGTCTTCAACGTCAATCGAGCCTTTGTTACGGAAAAAACACACTAAAATTGCNAGACCNATTGCCGCTTCGGCTGCAGCCACTGTTAAGACAAATAATGTAAAAATTTGNCCAACGTAATCGTTCAGAAAAGATGAAAAAGCCACGAAATTAATATTTACACTTAAAAGCATTAATTCAATGCTCATTAATAACACTATGACGTTTTTACGATTTAAAAATAAACCAAAAATGCCAATAACAAATAACGCTGCAGAAACTGTTAAGTAATGTTCTAGTCCAATCATAATCCCTGTCCCGGTTTAACGTCTCTTAATTCCATAGCCTCTTCAGGGTCACGCATCATTTGAGCCATCACATCTTGTCGTTTAATATCCGTTCTGTGCCGAAGCGTCAGGACAATGGCTCCGATCATTGCTACNAGTAAAATCAATCCGGAAAGTTGAAAGATCAATATGTATTTATCGTAGATGATTGCACCCAATTCTGCCGAATTAGTNTTCATACCAAACGCTGCTTCAATACGTCCTTCGTACCCCAAAGAATAGTCCCAAACACCAAAGGCAAACAACAATTGCAACAAAACAATAACACCAATCAAAAGACCCAGNGGAAGATATCGAGCCATTTCGGCTTTGAGTTCAGCAAAATCTACATCTAGCATCATCACAACAAACAAGAACAGAACGGCGACCGCACCTACGTAAACAATGATCAGAAGCATCGCCACAAATTCTGCTCCCAACAGCACAAAAAGACCTGCAGACGATAAAAATGACAAGATTAACCATAGGACTGAATGTACCGGATTGCGAGAAACAACAGTAAAAAATCCACCTATTAAAGTGGAAAGTGAGAACAAATAAAAGGCAATTTCTGCGANGCCCATTTTATTATCTTCCTTCCGCGTTCAACGATACGGTGCGTCCAGTTCTAGATTTCGGGCNATCTCGGATTCCCAACGATCACCGTTTTCTAAAAGTTTGGNTTTATTATAAAAAAGTTCTTCCCGAGTTTCTGTCGCATATTCAAAGTTTGGTCCTTCCACAATTGCATCCACCGGGCAGGCTTCTTGACAGAAACCACAATAAATACATTTCGTCATATCAATATCATATCTTGTAGTGCGACGGCTTCCATCATCTCGCGGTTCAGCATCAATCGTAATCGCCTGAGCAGGACATACAGCCTCACAAAGTTTGCAAGCGATACAGCGCTCCTCCCCATTGGGATAGCGTCGTAGCGCATGCTCACCACGAAAGCGCGGACTCAACGGTCCCTTTTCATGAGGATAGTTTAGAGTAGCCTTTGGCCTAAAAAAATATTTCAAGCCAAGCTTAAGAGCCACCCAAAAATCTTGAAGTAGAAAATATTTTATAGCGCGNTTATAATTTACATCACCCATCGACTTATGCTCCNAGNGTCCAGCGGGNAAACACTCCCCAAAACCAATCAAATTTCGCTGCAAAAGCAACAAATACTACCCACGCCAAAGAGAATGGTAGAAAAACTTTCCAACCTAAACGCATTAGCTGGTCATAGCGGTAGCGTGGAACTAAAGCTTTAACCATTGCAATTAGAAAAAAGAAAACTGCCATTTTTGAAACCATCCAAATTGGACCNTCTGCAATAAANGGCAATGGAGAAGCCCACCCTCCAAAAAAAAGNAATGTNATCAAAGCACACATNAAAAAGATAGCTATATACTCTCCAGCCATAAACAAAAGAAATGGTGTTGATGAATATTCAACTTGATATCCGGCAACTAATTCTGACTCAGCTTCGGGCAGGTCAAAAGGAGGACGNTTTGTTTCCGCNAGAGCACTAATAAAAAAAAGAAAAACCATTGGGAAATGTGGAATAAAATACCAGTTAAAAAGACCAAGATCACCATTTTGTGCTGCTACAATGTCACCAAAGTTCATAGAGCCTGTTGAGATTATAACGCCTATGATTATGAGCCCCATTGAGACCTCATAAGAAATCATTTGCGCCGCTGAGCGCAATGAACCTAAAAATGGATATTTTGAATTGGAGGCCCATCCCCCCATAATTACCCCGTACACCTCTAAGGAAGATACGGCAAATACAAACAATAGAGCTACATTTATATCAGCTAAAACCCAGGTGCTATTGAATGGTATTACGGCCCAAGCCAACATCGCAAGAACGAAAGAAACCATTGGAGCTAAAATAAAAACTGGGCGATCGGCTCCAGCTGGAATGATAATTTCTTTGAAAACGTATTTTAGAGCATCGGCAACAGTTTGAAGTAGGCCAAAAAGCCCAACAACATTAGGACCCCGACGCATCTGAACGGCCGCCCAAATCTTGCGATCTCCGTAGACTAAAAATAGAAGACTAACCATCACAAAACCTACAACCGCTAGGCTCTGCATTAATAGAATTACTGCGACCCCCAGATTAGTTGAAAAAAAATCACTCATAAAATTGGTTTCTTAATTTTACGCTAGCCGGAGATAGATTATTAGAATTCATTTTAACTAATTCCAGACAGTTGCTATTTGTTGTGGTGTAAACTCCATCTGCTACCAAATTACCAGCCTCACAAACCAAAAAAACACACATGGAATAGAGTATTTTTAATCTATTTAAATTAAATAATGCGTTCATTTATCACGCCTGTGAAAAAGTTTAGAGATCAAGCCAAAACCATTATGTAAGTATAATTTTTTTGAAACATCTTATTCAGCTGCAATGGGAGCAGATTTTCTAGCCTTAGAGTTTGCCGACAATTCTGCCATTAAAGAGCTTGCTCGTGCTATTGGATTAGTTAAGTAATAATCTCGTAAAGCAACTGTGAAAGGGCCTTTTTTGAGTTTTCCACCTTTTATGCAATCCAAAGTATTAACAGGTACCTGATTAATCATCGCCAAATGGGGAAATCCTTTAACGAGTGCCTGTCGCAATTGAGCAAGCGAGTCAAATTCTAAAATTGTTTCCAACTCGGCAGAGAGCGCCCTTAAAATAGCCCAGTTTTCCTTTGCGTCTCCTGGTGCAAACGCCGCACGTTGCGCCAACTGGGGGCGCCCCTCAGTATTCACAAACAAACCATTTTCTTCAGTGTAGGCAGCTCCAGGTAGAATAACATCAGCGCGATGGGCCCCTCGATCACCGTGGCTACCCTGGTAAATAACGAATGGACCTGAAGCAATTTCAATTTCATCCACACCAAGATTATAGATCACTTCACCATCAGCCATTATCGACTTGAGACCTCCCTGGGAAGTACACCCCACATCCATAGCCCCAACACGCGATGCCGCAGTGTGTAGTATCATCAACTTGCTCTCAGTCTTGGCACAAAACTCCATAACGGCTGCAAGAACTGCTAGTCCATCATCCTCTCGCAACGCACCTTGTCCAATAATTACAATTGAAGGCATTTTCAAAAAATCCTTAGCCTTTTTTTTCTGAGAATCTAACAAATCTGTTCGGCTATTCCCTAAATAGGCGTAATCATAAGTCAAATTTACATTTTCGCCAATGAGACTAACGTTGGCACCTTTACTCCATGCTTTCCGGATACGAGCATTCAATACAGGTGCTTCTACAGAAGGGTTAGTACCGATCAACTGTATTTGTTCAGCTTGGTCAATATCTTCAATTGTGGCTGTACCTACGTATGCACTTCGATTGTTAGGTGGAAGTTTGGCATTATCTGTCCGACATTCTACGGAGCCTCCTAAGCCCACAACCAATTGCTTTAACGCGAACGCCGCTTCCACAGGTACCAAATCACCAACCAAACCAACTACTTTTTTACCATTCATAGCGGCCGCAGTTTTTTCNANAGCATTAGACCAAGTGGTCGGTTGAAGCTTTCCACNTANACGGATGTANGGCTGATCCAGCCGTTGCCGCCGTAATCCNTCCCAAACAAAACGTGACTTATCCGCAAGCCACTCTTCGTTCACACCGTCATGGTTTCGAGGTAGAAATCGCATTACCTCNCGCCCTTTGGTGTCAATACGAACATTTGANCCAAGTGCGTCCATAACNTCAATAGATTCTGTTTTTGANAGCTCCCANGGTCGCGCTGTAAAAGCATAGGGTTTNGAAACCAANGCTCCTACTGGACATAAATCGATTATATTTCCTTGCAAATTACTATCAAGAGTCTGCCCTAAATAGCTAGTAATCTCAGAGTCTTCTCCCCTGCCCGTTTGTCCCATCTGGGTAATTCCAGCCACCTCAGAGGTAAAGCGTACACAACGCGTGCAAGAAATACATCGGGTCATGTGGGTTTCGACTAACGGGCCTAAATCTAAATCTTCAGTCGCTCGTTTTGGCTCCCGGAAGCGACTAAAGTCTACACCATAAGCCACAGCCTGATCTTGCAAATCACATTCACCACCCTGATCACAAATCGGACAGTCCAATGGATGATTAATTAAAAGAAATTCCATTACTCCTTCACGGGCTTTTTTTACCATGGACGAATTGGTCTTCACTTCTGGAGCTTGCCCCTCAGGTCCTGGCCTTAGATCACGGACCTGCATCGCACAAGATGCGGCCGGTTTTGGTGGACCACCAACGATTTCAACCAAACACATTCGACAATTTCCAGCAATTGAAAGGCGCTCATGATAACAAAATCGAGGGATCTCAATACCCACCTGTTCGCAGGCTTGGATTAAGGTCATCGCACCATCTACCTCAACCTCTTGGTTATCAATTATTATTTTTCGTATTCCAGTCATTTTTAATTCGCTTTCAGCAATTTTCCAATGTCAGAGCCTGCTTTTATTTCGGACAGACCAACGGCACAGTAGCTATTCGCACTTTCTGTAATTGCACCAAGGGTCGACAACCTAGCCCCTGCAATCTCAAGTAAGCGCTCTTTTTCATTTTTATTATTAATAAAAGCTTTAATTTCCTCTACAGTATAACCCAGATCAAGCGCGTGTTCTTTCAATGAATTCAAATAAATAAAAGCCGTTATTAAACGAGCATCAATAGATGGGCATATGGTCCTGACAGTATCAGCCATACTAATAGCTATTAGTCCCTCCGTTACATGCGTCTCCTCAGGTAAACCCTGCTTAGCCATTAATTTTTCAGGAAGAAAAACCATAGTCGATAATAAGATAGCTCTTACCAACAATGAAATGGACACCGAATATGTGCTTTTCATATACAAAACATCACTCTGCAGCTATTGACGCGCGCGTTTTTCGTTTGTGGGCGATACGCTCCTCAATATCATCCCTAAAGTGTCGTATCAAACCCTGGATTGGCCAGGCAGCAGCGTCGCCCAGTGCGCAAATAGTGTGCCCCTCTACCTGTTTTGTGACATCCAGCAACATGTCTATTTCTTCAGGTTCAGCATTGCCAGCAACTAGACGCTCCATAACACGCATCATCCATCCAGTTCCTTCACGACAAGGAGTGCATTGACCACAACTTTCGTGTTTGTAAAATTTAGAAAGGCGCCAGATAGCCTTAACAACGTCAGTGGACTTATCCATCACTATAACAGCCGCCGTCCCAAGTCCTGACCTTTGATCACGCAACCAATCAAAATCCATAAGAGCATCGTGGCGCATAACTGATGCAGGCAACATAGGAACCGATGAGCCTCCAGGAATAACTGCTTTTAAGTTATCCCAACCACCTCTGACTCCACCACAATGTTTGTCAATTAACTCATCAAATGTAATCGACATTGCTTCCTCAACAACGCAACGGTTGTTCACATGACCTGAGATTGCAAACAACTTTGTTCCAGTATTGTTTGGGCGCCCAAATCCAGAAAACCAATCTCCACCGCGACGAAGAATGGTTGGAACGACAGCAATAGATTCAACATTATTAACTGTTGTCGGGCATCCATAGAGCCCGGCACCGGCCGGAAAGGGAGGCTTCATGCGAGGCATACCCTTTTTACCCTCAAGGCTTTCAAGAAGTGCTGTTTCTTCTCCACATATGTAGGCGCCAGCGCCATGGTGCAAATAAATTTCAAAATCCCAACCGGACTTGGCCGCATTAGGCCCAACCAAACCAGCATAATATGCCTCATCAATTGCGATCTGTAGAGCCTCTTTTTCCCGAATGTACTCGCCCCGTATGTAGATGTAGCAAGCATTCGCATTCATTGCGAATGACGCAATTAGGCAACCTTCTATCAATGTGTGAGGATCATGCCGCATTATTTCACGATCCTTACATGTTCCAGGCTCTGATTCATCGGCGTTCACGACTAAATAAGCAGGCCGACCATCACTTTCTTTTGGCATGAATGACCACTTAAGCCCAGTGGGAAACCCAGCCCCTCCTCGACCGCGCAAACCAGATTTTTTCATTTCCTCTATAATCCAGTCTCGACCCTTTTTTAATATTTTGGCCGTACCATCCCAGTGCCCACGTTGCTTGGCCCCCTGCAATGTACGATCATGCATCCCGTAAAGATTGGTAAATATACGATCTTTGTCTTGTAACATTGTTATTAGCTTTCGTCAGAATGGCGACTTTTACGCCAAATTTGAAAAGTAATTATTAGTGACCAAATCATGATAGCCATAACAGAAAGATCCACTAATAACATTATCCTTACCGAGAGATTAAATTCTACAGCCAACCACTGCAAACCAAGCCATAACAACATAGACCCTGCAATGCTTAAACCCGCAAGTCGACCTTTTATCTTATCATTGTGATATCGTTTTGTTGTCACTAATTTTGCACCAAATTTATTTAAAATTAATGTAACACTAGTTACATTTTAAAATAAAAATCTTTTAGTTTATTGTAGATATTAATATCTTTATTTACTGTCAGACGACCTCCGTCCTTTTTGTTTCGGCTTGCTGTTTCCCAGCCAGGGCGTCACAAGCGGGACCTCACTACCATCAATACGTTTTATCGTATCATTTAACTCCACTGCCGCTTGTGCAGAGGCGTTATGAGGCTTCACGCTTTTGGCGAACGCGGTCAAGCTAGTCAAGCCACCCTCAGGCTCCGCAGCGTATCTGTTATTTTGAGGACCAGGGGTTGGAATTTTACCATTGGCGAGTTCATCGATGAGATGAGAAAATTTTTGGGCTGTTAAGTCCTCATAGTAGTCTTTTCCAATCTGAACCATCGGAGCATTTGCACAAGCTCCTAAACACTCAACTTCCTCCCAACTGAACATCCCATTTTTTGATATGTCATGAGCGTTTTCCGCTATCTTTTTCTGACAAACTGAAATTAAATCTTCGGCCCCACAGATCATACAAGAAGTTGTCCCACAAATTTGAAAATGTGCTACNTTACCAACGGGTTGCAANTGAAACATAAAGTAAAATGTAGCNACTTCAAGTACTCTAATATATGCCATCTCAAGCATTTCNGCAACATACTCTATAGCCGGCCTCGAGAGCCACCCCTCCTGTTCTTGAGCACGCCACAACAATGGTATTACAGCACTTGCTTGCCTGCCATCAGGGAATTTCGTAACTTGTGCCTCAGCCCAAGCCTTATTGGCCGGCGTAAAAACAAAACTTTCTGGTTGATCTGAATATAGTCGACGAAGCATTTAAGTTAAGTCCTTTCCACGGCCATGTACGACTTGTACATCGATGAAAGACTGAAAACGAAATCAATCACCTGTCTATTTCTCCAAAAACTACGTCCATTGTTCCTATTATTGCTGCTACATCCGCAAGTTGATGTCCCTTACAAAGATGATCCATCGCCTGTAAATGGAGGAACCCTGGGGCACGTATTTTTGCGCGGTAAGGTTTATTGCTACCATCCGATACCAAATAAACCCCAAATTCTCCTTTTGGCGCCTCTACAGAAGTGTAAACCTCACCTTTTGGTACATGAAAACCCTCAGTGTAAAGTTTAAAATGATGTATCAGTGCCTCCATTGACTGCTTCATTTCACTTCGCTTTGGAGGATTTAATTTTCCACGGGCCATCACATCACCAGTAGCACTGCGGAGCTTCACAATAGCTTGCCTGATAATGGATACAGATTGCCGCATCTCTTCCATTCTGCACAAATAGCGATCGTAGCAATCCCCATTTTTGCCAATAGGCACTTGAAAATCAAACTCATCATAACACTCATATGGTTGTGCTCGTCGCAAATCCCAAGCCAGGCCAGAACCACGCACCATAACACCGCTGAAACCATATTTCTGAATGTCGTCTTCTGTCACTTTACCTATATCTACGTTTCGCTGCTTAAAAATACGATTTTCTGTCAAAATTGTGTCTATATCATTCAATATTAGAGGAAAATTAATAGCCCATTCCTCAATATCATCTATTAACTCGTCAGGTAGGTCCTGGTGAACTCCTCCTGGTCTAAAATATGCCGCGTGAAGTCTTGCACCGCAGGCCCTTTCGTAAAAAACCATTAGTTTTTCACGCTCTTCAAATCCCCAAGTTAAAGGGGTCATCGCGCCAACATCCATAGCCTGAGTAGTAACATTAAGCAGATGACTTAAAATCCGACCAATTTCAGAATATAAAACCCGTATCAAGCTCGCACGATACGGTATGTTTATATCTGAGAGCTTTTCAATGGCCAAGCACCAAGCATGCTCCTGGTTCATTGGTGCAACATAGTCAAGACGATCAAAATATGGCAGATTTTGAAGGTAAGTCCTACTCTCCATGAGTTTTTCAGTACCTCGATGTAATAAACCTATATGTGGATCACAACGCTCAACAATCTCACCATCTAGCTCTAAAACAAGCCGCAAAACTCCATGAGCNGCTGGATGTTGCGGTCCAAAATTTATATTAAAATTCCGAATTTTTTGCTCACCAGTAAGCGAGTCTGAAAAATTTGAACCGTCCATTATCTGCCCTCTAAAATTTTAACAGTCTGGTTTATTAATAAATCTTTTTTCTTTTCTTTTATAAAAAATTTAGAAATGCTGCAAAATATTGGAATATATTTAACAAATAGTTGATAGCGTATGAACCAGTTGCTTGCCTCTAAACCAAATTTGCTAAAACTATTTTCACAATTAATTTCGTTAAAGTTATTTAGCATCTAATTTCTCATCATCTGGGAGCACATACTTCGCGCCTTCCCATGGAGACATAAAATCGAATTGCCNATATTCTTGTACTAAAGAAACGGGTTCGTACACAACTCGCTTCTCTACCTCATCATACCTCAATTCAGTGTAACCAGTCGTAGGAAAATCCTTTCGTAATGGGTGCCCNTTAAAGCCATAGTCCGTCAAAAGTCGCCGCAAATCAGGATGACCCGAAAATAAAACACCGAACATATCGTAAATTTCTCGCTCAAACCAATTAGCAGCTGGATGAATATCGACAATCGAAATAATCGTATCTTCTACCCCTACAGACATCCGCAGGCGAAGCCTTTGGTTCTGATACATGCTTAAAAGATGATAAACAATTTCAAAGCGCTTTNCACGATCTGGATAGTCAACAGCTGTGATGTCAACTAAAGTAGAGAATTTACACCTTTGATCATTTTTTAAAAACTCAATAANGGAAACGATATTTGATGGAGAAACCTCAATGTTCAATTCATCAAAGCTCACCTCATATGCAAGGACACAATCTGGGCGTTTTTGNGCTATCATTGCACCTAATTCATCAAGCACCTTAACCATTTTTAACCTTCTTTATTCCNCAGAGGTGAGGTTCATTATAAATCTGCTCGGCAGACGCTTTCACAATAAAATCAAACATNATAAATAACCTAATATTTAGATGAGCTTTCATTAACTCTACCTGACAATTGTTCCNGTCCTTCGAATTTTTCGTTGCAGCTGCAAAATTCCGTATAAAAGTGCCTCAGCTGTTGGAGGACAACCGGGAACATAGACGTCGACAGGCACAATACGATCACAACCTCGTACGACAGAGTAACTGTAATGATAATAACCGCCACCATTAGCGCACGAACCCATCGATATAACATACCNNGGCTCAGGCATTTGATCGTAGACCTTGCGCAATGCAGGGGCCATTTTATTTGTCAACGTACCAGCAACAATCATAAGATCCGATTGCCNTGGGCTCGCACGCGGCGCTGTTCCAAACCTTTCTAAATCATATCGTGGGGTCGATGTGTGCATCATTTCAACCGCACAACANGCCAANCCAAANGTCATCCAGTGAAGACTTCCNGTCCTCGCCCAGTTAATAACATCTTCAGTTGACGTTACCAAAAATCCTTTGTCATGCAGCTCATTGTTAAGCCTGGCAGAAACCTCATCGCGTTGTGTTTCANTATTATTCTGGGCCAAAACTACTCCCATTCTAAAGCACCCTTTTTCCATTCATATGCAAAACCAATAGTCAAGACCGCCAAAAACACCATCATTGACCAAAATGCCAACATGCTAATATCTTTAAAAGCTACGGCCCAAGGAAACAAAAACGCTATTTCAAGATCAAANATGATGAACAAAATCGCTACAAGGTAAAATCTAACATCAAACTTCATCCTGGCGTCATCAAAGGCNTTAAANCCACACTCATAAGCCGAAACTTTCTCTGGGTCTGGGTTTTGTACGGCGGCCACAACGGCTGCTAAAAGTAATANAACACCTAATCCGANAGCTATTGCTAACAACATCAAAATTGGTAAGTAATCGCTTGCGATGTTCTGCACGTGTACTCCTTAACTGGCAAATTAAGCTTGTCCTGAAGCGCATCTGTAGCACTCAATAAGGACAACATCCACCTTACGCAATAATCAATTTAGGTCATATTATTTTAGTTTAAACTTTGGAACGTCAATCAAAGATTTGTTTATTCCCGGCTCATCCATTCTCTTTACACCGATAACTNTTTAATCCGAANTAAACTCCACTTATCGGTGTTGTAGATCCATTTATGGTTACGTCAATAGGTGGTCNACTTAACTCTAAAAATATCCTCTTTCACNCTAGACAAATAATATTTTTTAATTTTAGAAACAGCGAGAACTTAATGCAANATTCAAATAAAATATAGGCCTACATAAAATTTTTGAACATTATAAAATATAAATCCATTAAGCCTCATACCACGGAATAGAAAGTATTAATCTTTTAATGACCCAATAATGACCCAAATTTGCAAAATTTTGCGAGCAACTGGCTTTTTGTGAAATAACACAATTCTTATTATCTCAACTCTTGTTCTAATTCGGTGCGGTAGCTTCTGTACCTTCTTCTAAATATAAAATTTGGTCGATCACCCTCGAATAAATAGAAACAAACTCCAATAGTTATCATAGCATTGCACAAATCATAATATTGGGAGGGACTAATTGAACCCGTGCCGTAGCCTGCTGCTGTACTAAAAAATCGGATAATAAAAACTAATGGAATAAATAAAGCCAGTAAGTACGCAAATCTTTTACGCACACAAAGCCCTACCCCTGTAAAAAATAATAGTGCTCCAAAAAATAAACGAACCAAAGTTGTGTTAGCGCCTAAAATAACTTCTAATCCACCCACGCATATGAACCAAAGGCAAACTAACCAGATAAAAGTCCCAAAATGCCCTTTTTTGTGGCTACGTATTTCAGCTTCTGTTACGTAGACCCAATGCCGACCAAAGCTATCAGGTTGGGTCAGATTTGTGTCACTCAAAATAATTGCTCCCTGCTTTTAAAAAACACAATGGTCAGCTGAAGATCGGCCAGCAAAAATTCGACAGTGTATAAAATTTCAGAACTCCACTTTCATACTTTTTCAACAGGAACAAGCTATAAAAAAGATAACCTTATCTAAAAAGATTTTGTACTAAATTTGGTAAATCTAAAAAATTTTCAAGAAGCGCGTCGGGTCCAAGAGAAACCATATCATTCGCTCCAGGTCCAAAAGTAACTAGAATGGAGGGAACTCCGGCATTTAAAGCCGTACAGTGATCTGTGACAGTATCGCCAACCAAGCAACACTGGGCACGATCTCCACCTGAGCGGTCTACTGCCGCCCAAAAGGGTTCAGGGTTCGGTTTCTTAACCGTTAGCGTATCCGCACCAACTACAGCATCAAAAATAGTTTTGGCTTGCAGAACCTCTAACAGCTGGATAGCTAATTTCTCTGGCTTGTTAGTACAGATTGCAACAGCGATACCCGCTTTTCTAAGACATGCGACCGCAGCTAATGCTCCCGGATAAAATTTTGTGTGGCTGGCAATATCCGAAGCGTAAGCTTTCAGCAAAATTGGATACTGCCGGTCTACTTCAGTCATATCACTCCAAGCCGCACGCTGAAATCCAACAGTTAACATTTTTCGACCGCCTTGTAAGGCTATTCCACTATCAAACGGATGTTTGAGTAAGTCCCCCAAACCTAATCCACGAAAACACATATTTGCTGCGTTCAACAAATCATTACTAGTATCAGCAAGCGTCCCATCAAGATCAAAAACTACACAAGGTTTCAGCATATTCTTGCCTTTTTTGTTACGAACCAACCTTTAATATAAACATTTTACAATACATCTTGTTGATTTTTTGTAATTCCGTAAAAGAGAGATAGTATCAACTATGGATTGAGATCCCCAAAATGTCACTTGCACTCGTAATCTTAGCTGCTGGAAAAGGTACGAGGATGCAGTCAGATTTACCAAAGGTATTACATAAGATTGCTGGGGCTCCACTAATTACACATGTAGTCAACGCTGCCCTATCACTCAATCCAGAGCGTATAATTGTAGTAACAGGTCATGGAACTCAGGCAGTGGAAACGTGCATAAAACAATATAAGGAAGAAAAAATACAAATAGTTGTACAATCAAAACAGTTAGGCACAGGGCACGCTGTTCAACAAGCACAACAATCTTTGGAGGATTTTAACGGAAATGTTATAATAATGTACGGCGACACGCCTCTTTTAAAACCACAGACACTTTCCAATCTGAGTTTAAATTTAAATAAGAGTGATTTATCGCTCCTTGGATTTACCACTGAAAACCCAGGAAAATATGGGCGCCTAATTGCAGAAGGCGACAAATTAAAACGGATTGTCGAATTTAAAGACGCCTCAAAATCAGAAAAAGCGATCCAACTCTGTAATAGTGGCGTTATGGCTAT
>NZVF01000053.1 GCA_002698165.1 Planktomarina sp.
CAGGAATGCCAATAACTGATCCAACTGGCTCAATGGTTGTGGACATCGGCGGCGGAACAACTGAGGTAGCAGTTTTATCACTCGCAGATATTGTTTACGCTAGGTCAGTGCGGATGGGTGGCGATCGCATGGATGAAGCGATTGTTAGTTATCTACGGCGTCAACATAATCTTTTGGTTGGTGAAGCTACTGCCGAGCGAATTAAAAAAACAATTGGAACAGCTCGCATGCCAGACAAGGGTAGAGGGGCTGTGATGGCTATCCGCGGGCGTGATTTATTGAACGGCGTACCAAAAGAGACTGAAATCAGTCAAGCTCAGGTAGCCGAAGCACTCGCTGAAACTGTTCAGCAAATTTGTGAAGGTGTAATGACAGCTCTTGAAGTAACTCCACCAGATTTGGCAGCAGACATAGTCGACCGAGGAGTTATGCTCACTGGCGGAGGTGCTCTGCTAGGTGATTTAGATCTAGAGCTAAGAGAACAAACGGGATTAGCTGTATCTGTCGCAGACGAAAGTTTAGACTGCGTAGCAATTGGCACCGGTAAAGCGCTGGAATACGAAAATCAGTTGGTACATGTAATCGACTACGAAAGCTAAAATCTCAACAGTTCAAATCTTTAGGTGAGACTATGGTACGAGAGCGAAGCAAGAATACTGATGTTTATTCTGCAGTTGCTTATCGAATAATATTGGGACTACTAATTACACTTCTATTGGGAGTTTTCCTATTTTGGCGTATTGATAGTCCTCGAGTTGAACAAATCCGAATGAATATAATTGACAAAGTAATCCCAAATTTTTCTTGGGCGGGTATACCTTTAACCAAAGCTTTCGATCTTCTTTTAGCCGCAAAAAGTTACGAAGAAATTTTTGAGCAAAACCAAAATTTACGGCGTGAATTGCAGCAAATGAAAGCTTGGAAGGAAGCCGCGCTTCAACGCGAACAGGAGAATGCCAAGCTTTTAGACCTCAACAAGGTTCGCTTAGACCCTAAATTCACAAAAATTACAGGAGTGGTTTTAGCAGATAGCGGGGGGCCTTTTCGACAAACGGTGTTGCTCAATATCGGAAAACGCGATGGTATTCTGGATGGTTGGGCAGCTATGGATGGACTTGGGTTAGTAGGTCGAATTTCTGGGGTGGCAGAAAAGACATCTCGTGTGATTTTACTTGGCGATACCTCAAGCCGTATTCCCATAAAGATCGATTCAGGCGGTCAACGCGCACTACTCATTGGAGACAATACCAGGTATCCTTCTATCGAGTTTTTAGAATACCCGGAAACTGTTCGCCCTGGAGACCGAGTAATGACGTCAGGTGACGGTGATGTTTTCCCACCTGGAATTCTAGTTGGACAGGTTATTAAATCTCAAACTGGAAAACTAAGGGTCATGCTCTCAGCAGACACACAAAGATTAGATTTTCTGCGCGTAATAAGACATCTCCCAAGAGAAAAGGTAAACACGGCTGGAGGCCTGGTCGGGCAGCCATCAACTCAACTAAGTCCTTCTCAAAATGACTGACCTGCCCACACGTATATTCAAGCTTAGATTTATTTATTTGGCGATCATAACTCTATTTTTATTTTTGCATACATTACCAAATCAAACCAACTTTGATTTTATTTTTTTACCTGACGTGATGCTTTCGTTAACGTTTGTTTGGATAGTTAGGCGTCCAGATATAATTGGGCCAATATTATTAACTTTAACATTTTTATTTGCAGATATTCTTTTGCAAAGACCACCTGCGTTATGGTCTCTTATAGTTCTTTGCATTGGCATGTTTTTACGCGCACGGGCTATAGAATTTCAGGAGAGTTTTTTTATTTATGAATGGGCGACAGCAGCAGGGTTGATAATCTGTTGTTATACACTCCAATACATTGCAATGAGAATTACAGCTATTCCAGTTTATGATCCTGGCCTAATCGTAATTCAGACGGCATCAGCAATCATTTTATATCCAATTTTTGTATGGTTATTTCGGCCACTTTTAAAAATAAAAATTCTGGATAACTAATCATAGAGAACTAATAAGGTCAGCTGATGCAAAATACACAAAAAAGTAATTTAAGTTCTGTAAAAACTATTTCGCGTCGTGCATTACTTGTTGGAGGCCTACAACTGGGAATAATTGCAGCTCTAGTCACCCGAATGCGCTTTCTGCAGGTAACCGAAGCTGAAAAATATCACCTCTTGGCAGAAGAAAATCGAATAAATGTGCGACTTATCCCGCCATCCCGAGGTTTAATCTTTGATAGAGAAGGAAGGCCTATAGCTGAAAATTTACCAAACTATAGAGTGGGTATAGTGCGGGAAGAGGCGGGAGATGTCGAAGCCGTTTTAAAAAAATTACAAAAGTTGATATATATTCGTCCCAAAGATCTGAAAAAGGCACGCAAAGAATTATCCCAAAAAAGCGCTTTCGTACCAGTTACCATTACTGAAAATTTAATTTGGGACGATTTTGCAAAAGTCGCAATTAATGCTCCTACCCTACCAGGTATTTTTACCGATGTTGGATTAATCCGTTTATATTCCCAAAAAGAAAACTTAGCCCATGTAGTTGGTTATGTGGGTCCAGTCAGCGATCATTATTTAAAACAAATAGAAGATCCTGACCCCCTATTACAGATACCCCGTTTTCAAGTAGGAAAGACGGGTGTCGAAGCCCAGCTAGAAAACACATTAAGAGGTTCAGCAGGGATTCAACGGGTAGAGGTAAATGCCGTGGGGCGCGTAATCAGAGAACTTGAACGTGTTGAAGGTAATCGTGGCGTTTCCACTCAGCTTACGATTGATAGTAAAATTCAAAATTACTCTCTGGCACGTCTGNATGATCTTTCAGCAAGCGCTGTAGTNCTAGATTGCGCAAGNGGCGATGTTTTAGCNNTCGGATCNAGTCCAAGTTTTGATCCAAATCTTTTTGTTCGTGGCATTTCATCAAAAAAATATAATGAGCTTCGTGATNACATTTTNGGTCCACTTCGCGCAAAAGCANTTCAAGGTACTTATCCTCCAGCGTCNACCTTTAAAATGATTACAGCTCTTGCTGCACTTGAAGCTGGTGTCTTAAAGCCAGAGGATGAAATTTTTTGTCCAGGACATTTTGAATTATCCAATAATAAGTTTCATTGTTGGAAAGCCCACGGNGCAATGAAATTAGATGACAGTATAATAGAAAGTTGNGATGTATTTTTTTATTCAATTGGTCAAAAAGTAGGTATCAATAAAATATCTAATATGGCGAAAAAATTTGGACTGGGCATTCGACATGATCTACCCCTAAGTGCTGTAAGCCGCGGTGTTGCCCCAACGCGCGAATGGAAAAAACAGTCATTCGACAGAAGTTGGCTTTTAGGTGATACTGTAAACGCCTCAACTGGACAGGGATATGTTCTGACATCACCTTTGCAGCTCGCAGTAATGGCTGCTCGTCTTGGGACTGGGAGGAGTATTCAGCCAAGATTANTTAAAAGTATGAATGACAACAATATGCCATCAGGAGCAGGCGAAATTCTAGATGTAGATCCTAATCATTTAGCCGTAGTTAAAAAAGCCATGTTCGGCGTCATAAATAAAAAAAATGGAACCGCCTATTCTCGCCGCATTGCAACAGGTCATTTACGCATGTCAGGAAAAACAGGAACTGCACAGGTCCGGCGCATCACTGAGACAGAGCGCGANCAAGGGATAATTAAAAATGAAGACCTCCCNTGGNAAAAAAGAGATCANTCGTTGTTTGTAAATTATGCGCCCTATGACAACCCAAGGGTTGCAGTTGCGGTTGTCGTGGAGCACGGTGGCAGCGGTAGTTCTGTAGCAGCACCAATTGCACGAGACATTACTCTTTTTGCTCTCACTGGAAAGGTACCAGATCCACAGCATTATCCAGAGGACATTCGTGAGGATATTCTGAATGAGCAAAAAGAAATTATGCCTAGACTGATCGATTGGACAAAANCCAAACCTGTTGGGCAGACAAAAGCATGAGTTATCTTGAATACAACATAAAATCTGTTCCTACCGGGTTTAAAAAAATTTTAGCCTTAAACTGGCCAATTATCTTTTTGCTTATCATTATTTCATNTATCGGCTTTGCGATGTTATTTTCGGTATCTGGTGGTGTTTTTGAACGTTGGGCACAACCCCAAATGCAACGTTTTATTATAGGAATATTNGGGCTTTTTATTATGGCCATGGTCCCTATTTGGTTTTGGAGAAACATATCTTTTGTTTGCTATATTTTCAGCATTGGCCTTTTGTTTTCTGTTGAATTTATTGGCGTAAAAGGAATGGGAGCGCAACGATGGCTGGACTTAGGTTTTTTTCGGCTCCAACCCTCGGAACTGACGAAAATTACTCTCGTTTTAATCTTAGCAGCATATTATGATTGGTTGCCTATACAAAAAATCTCAAAGCCTGTTTGGGTCATTATACCTCTCATTTTGATTATAATTCCAGCCATTATAGTTTTGCGACAACCAGACTTAGGAACAGCGTTACTTTTAATTTTAGGTGGTGGAACGATTATGGTTTTTGCGGGAGTGCATTGGGCATATTTTATGACTTTACTGAGCTCCGCAATTGGAGTGATTATACTTGTATTCCAGAGCCGGGAGAGTAATTGGCAATTATTAAAGGACTACCAGTATATCCGGATAGACACCTTCTTCGACCCCAGTAAAGACCCCCTCGGTACAGGATATCATATCACGCAAGCAAAAATAGCCTTAGGCTCTGGAGGGTGGACAGGACGAGGATTCATGCAGGGCACCCAGTCACGTTTAAATTTTCTACCAGAAAAACATACTGATTTCATTTTTACAACTATAGCTGAAGAGTTTGGTTTTCTAGGATCAATAACTTTATTAATGCTTTATATGGGCATATTAATATTTTGTATTATATCCGGACTGAGTAACAAAGATCGTTTTGCGTCACTTTTGACATTTGGTGTAGGGACTACCTTCTTTTTGTTTTTTGCCGTTAATATGTCTATGGTTATGGGGCTTGTACCAGTAGTTGGCGTGCCATTGCCACTTATTAGTTACGGCGGATCAGCCATGCTCGTTTTGTTATTAGGCTTTGGGTTGATGCAGAGCGCGCACGTCCATCGACCACAAAATAGGTAAAAATGATGAACATTCTTTTTGCAGCTCCACCAGATCAATTTCCTTTGTATGAAAAGCACATAATCCAGTACCTAAAAAACAAAAAAATCACTGCTCATCTAAGCACTAATTTCGCTGCTGAGACAGTAGATTACATCATCTATGCTCCAAATAGCGTTATTCAAGATTTTACTCCATATACCCGCTGCAAGGCTGTACTTAATCTATGGGCCGGTGTCGAAACGATTGTGAAAAACAAAACATTAACACAGCCTCTTTGTCGAATGGTGGATAGTGGTTTGCAACAAGGTATGACTGAATGGGTTGTTGGACACACGTTAAGATACCATCTAGGCATGGATCAACATATCAATAATCCTCAAAAAATTTGGATCAATAATTGTCCACCGTTGGCAAAGGATCGCAATATAACAATTTTAGGCCTTGGCGCTTTAGGAGCCGCAAGTGCCAGATCTCTATCTCAAATAGGTTTTAAAGTTTCAGGTTGGTCAAATTCATCAAAAGACATAGAAAACGTAACAACATATCATAAAAAATCAGACCTCAAAAAAGTATTGAACTCTGCACAAATCTTGATTTTATTACTACCAGACACGCCTAAAACACAAAATATAATAAACACACAAACTTTGGCATATTTACCCGAAGGATCATTTCTAATAAATCCAGGTAGGGGCTCTTTGATAGATGATGATGCCTTAATTACTGCTCTCTTGTCTGGCCAAGTAGCAGGCGCATGTTTAGATGTCTTTCGAACCGAACCTTTGCCTAAAGACCATCCCTTCTGGAACATATCTAGTGTAACGGTCACACCCCACATTGCTTCCGGTACTAGAGCCGTTACAGCGTCGAAAATGTTGGTCGAAAATATTATTCGTGGGGAAAAAGGATTACCATTTTTAAACTTGGTTGACCGCAAAGCAGGTTATTAACGTAATATTGGTGGTTGCCCTTTGACTGAACCTGGAGCCACCACTTTCACACTCTTAATTGGTTTGGGCAAATCAAAACGAAGTCCAACACTTAATATTTTTTCCACCATTTTGTGACTTGGATCTAAATAGGTTACGTCCCAAGGATCCCCACAATAATCAGAAAACTGTAAATATTCATTAACTAATTTTGCCAAAATAGGCTGCGAATTAGAAATGGAACCAACAAAAAACAAAAGTGGATTCTTTCGGTTAAATACATCTGTAGCCTCAACTAAACAGGCATAATCAGCGAGCCCTTGAGCCGACGCGAGTTTGATTGACAAAGCGTCAAGCGCCTGTGGAGACATTTTGGCTGGTGGCCTAACTTCTTCAATTTTTGCAACTAATTCTTCTGGCTCTTCCTTCAAAGATCGAACCAACCACTCCAGCGTATCTGTTTCAAAAACATATCCAATAGATTTGGATCCTGGATTCAATGCAATTCCCGTATTTTGGCCAATTAGCATCGGCATCAGAGAACGGCCTGAAAGTGCAATATACTCTGCACCACCTCCAACAGACTCTTCAAGACGCAATTCCGTATCGTAAACCGCAACATACTCTTTTTGACCTAAATGTACTGTTTTAGGATCTAAATCTGTTTGGTTTGCTCCATTATTTAATGCCAAAAATATCTCAGAGTCTACGAGTCTTTCCAAAACCTGAGAAAACAATTTGGGGTCCTCAGCATTTGACTCCAACATAACAATTGCACGTTCCAGAGGGGTCATCTTTATTTTCCAAACATGAAAAAATTCACCGTTTAAGACAAATTAAAATCAAATCCAATAACACAATTCAGAAAGCTACTATCCATCATTACTGTCAAGTCGATGTACACATTAAAGATAAAACAGATACCATCTATAATGTCCGATTACTTTTAATTAATTTCCACAAACATTCTAAAATTNGAGTTTATTATTTTCAAAATATACAAAAATACGGTGTACACATTGCCCAAGTTTATTATATGCTCACAATCAGATNTTGGGCGTCAAATTTGCGACATTTAAATTGCGTGACCCTTACGACAATATATTTAATAGGAACGACTTTGAAGACCATTTTAACCTCACTATTCATGATGGCACTTTGGTTAATGCTTTCTGGGATCTACAAACCGTTGCTTGTCACCTTTGGTATTTTATCTGTTATATTAGTTATGATTATAGTTCGTCGGATGGATCAGATAGATGGAGATCACGTACGAATATACCTGCGACCAATAAAATTTTTTCAATATGTAGTTTGGTTGCTCTGGGAGATAGCTAAGTCAAACTGGCGGGTAACAAAGGTAATCCTTGCGCGCACTATGCCAATACAACAAAATTTATATGAAGTCCCTTACACACAAAAAAGTGATTTGGGACAGGTAATATTTGCAAATTCTATTACTTTAACACCTGGTACCCTTACAATCGAAACCGAGTCCAAGGATTTTTTGGTGCATTCTTTGTCCTATCAGCCAGAGGATGTTGCAGCTTTGCAGGATATGGACAAGCGAGTCAGCGAAGTTGAAAGCGGAGCTGACAAATGATATTTTCAGTTGCGGCAATAGCAATGTTTTTAGGCATGTGTTTTGTTTTAGTTCGTTTGATAAAAGGGCCTACATTATATGATCGGGTTCTATCCGTTAATTCTTTTGGCACTCACACAGTATTATTGATCGGAATAATGGGCTTTCTAAACGGGCGCCCAGACTTTTTAGATATTGCCCTTCTATACGCTCTAATTAACTTTGTGGGTACAATCGCCATCCTTAAGTTCTTCAGGTATCGCGCCATAGGGGATGCTATGTGGACGCCTCCAGACCCTAATCCGGAAGATCAAAGCTAATGAATATTTTTGTTGAAATTCTTTGTTGGGCCTTAATCTTATCAGGATCTTTTTTTGTCGTTGTTGGAGCCTTTGGCACCTATCGTTTTCCAGACTTCTGGTCCCGTCTTCACGCAGCCTCAATAACAGATTCAGCTGGTGTAATCTTATTACTTATTGGTATGGGCATTTACTCAGGCCTCACATTGATCACATTTAAACTTTTTGTAATTGGTTTATTTTTGTTCATAACTGGCCCAACTTCAACTCATGCAGTCGCTAATGCAGCTCTCGTTTCGGGACTAAAGCCACCCCAGAAAAAAAAACAACCACCTAGAAAACCTAAGTCAAATAACCCCCAAAAAGCCAAATAAAAAATTAATGCGTTTAATAATCTCACGGGCGTAAAATCGAAACCTTCATAAACATATCACTCTTCAGCATGTTAGCCATCACCGCTATCTCAGTCGTAAAAACTCGGAGTTTATTCGCTATTGTAGCTCTTTCAGGCGTATTTAGCCTTCTGTCTGCACTTTTATTTATTACTTGGGATGCAGTTGATGTGGCGTTTACTGAGGCAGCAGTTGGTGCTGGCATTTCCACGGTTTTAATGTTGGGAACACTCGCCTTAACCTCACGGACCGAAAAAGAAAGCCAAAAATCAAATTTTTTTCCACTCCTTGCAGTCATCCTTGCAGGAGCTGTGATGATTTATGGCACTCTCGACATGCCAAACTTTGGATCTTCAGACACACCTGTACAAACGCATGTTGGTCCAGATTATTTACAGCGTATCCCACAAGATATTCACGTCCCCAACGCTGTTACTGCAATTTTAGCAAGCTATAGAGGTTACGACACTTTGGGTGAAACTGCGGTTGTATTTGCGGCAGGCATAGGTGTGCTAATGTTAATTAGCGGCTTACGTCGTCGACGCAACGACGATGAAANTGAAGANAGTTCGAGTGACACGGAGGGTACAACCTAATGCGTCACCATTTAATTTTACGAGTAATAACCAAACTGCTAGTTGGTACAATATTTTTGTTCGCTCTATACGTCCAGTTTCATGGCGACTATTCACCAGGGGGAGGTTTTCAGGCAGGCGTGATAATGGCTGTTGGGTTTATTCTGTATGGAATTGTTTTCAGCGTAGCCAAAGNACAAAAGGTATTTCCACCATGGCTGGTACATAAATTAGTCGCATTTGGTGTCCTGCTNTATGGTGGAACCGGTATTTTCAGTATGCTGATGGGNTATGCTTATCTGGATTACACAGCCATAGACCCTCAACATCCTTCCCATGGACAACACTTGGGTATTTTAATTGTAGAACTAGGCGTTGGCATCACAGTAACAGGTGTGATGGTTGCAATATACTATGCATTTGCATCTCGCACACCAGTCCTCAGTGACGAGGATTGGTAAATATGAGTATTTTTACCACTGAATTTGTCCTAGGCCATATAAACTACTGGTTGTTCATTATATTAATGATGACAGGCCTCTATATTGTAATAAGCAAAGGTAATTTAGTTAAAAAAATTGTGGGTCTGAATATTTTTCAAACTTCAGTTTTTATGTTTTATATTTCAATGGGAAAAGTATCGGGTGGCACCGCACCAATTTTTCCATTGGACGGATATTATGATCCTACCATTTCTTATTCAAACCCTCTTCCACATGTGCTAATTTTGACAGCTATTGTAGTTGGCATAGCAACAACATCGCTTGGCCTAGCACTAATAATTAGGATACGAGAGGAGTATCACAGTATTGAGGAGGAACACATAACAATTCTTGAGGATACTCTTTTCCGCACTGAACATCTTCCCTTAGAAGGAAAAGGCGGTTCTAATTAATGGCTACNGAAACTGTCCACCATGCCGCAATGACCTTTTCAGACCACTTGCCTATTTTNCAAGTGCTNATTCCCTTCATTACCGCACCCCTAATTGTCTTTATTGGGCGCCGTGAATTAGCATGGCCCTTAGCATTCATTGCAAGCCTTTCATCTTTCTTGGTGGCTTGCCTACTCCTATCNAAAGTGATTGGAGGNGNAATAATTTCATATAAAATAGGAGGTTGGGCACCACCACTTGGGATAGAGTATCGTGTCGACGCAGCAAACGCCTTTGTGCTTTTCCTAGTGACCGCAATCGCAACGCTAGTATTGCCATATGCCAGGCAAAGTATCACCGCAGAAATACCCCAACGATCCCAAACTCTGTTTTATACACTTTTTTTATTATGTCTGACGGGGCTTCTTGGCGTTACAACGACAGCTGATGCATTTAACGTTTTTGTATTTTTAGAAATATCATCTCTTTCAACATATGTACTCATTGCACAAGGATCGTATCAGGATAAACGCGCTCTAACTGCGGCCTTCAACTATTTAATTATGGGTACAATTGGAGCAACCTTTTTTGTAATTGGTATTGGTTTTTTATATATGGCTACGGGTACGTTAAATATGGCAGATTTAGCAGATCGAATTGCCAACCAATATGATAGCCGCACAGTACGAGCTGGATTTGCGTTTGTCCTTGTTGGCGTGGGCCTTAAAGTTGCAATATTCCCACTTCATCTTTGGCTGCCCAATGCATATACCTACGCNCCCTCTGCGGTGACCACATTTCTCGCAGCCACCGCCACCAAAGTAGCAATTTATGTTTTATTAAGATTTGTGTTTAGTGTTTTTCAACCAGGATTTCTTATTGAAAGCCCTGCCCTGGAGATTGTTTTATATCCGTTTGCTTTGCTCGCAATGTTTGCCGCATCGTTTACGGCGATATTTCAGCGAGATCTGAAACGTATGCTTGCCTATTCAAGTATCGCACAGGTCGGTTACATGCTTCTGGGTATTGCTTTACTTTCAGAAACTGGATTAATGGCCACGATTATCCATCTTTTTAACCATGGCATCACTAAAGCAGCACTCTTTATGGGTGTTGGGGCCTATGCCCTACGGTCCGGTGGCTCTTTTTATATCCAACTAAATGGTCTTGGTAAAACAATGCCCTGGACAAGTGCCGCCACTGTAATTGGTGGATTGTCGTTGATTGGTGTACCTGGAACCGCTGGTTTTTTAAGCAAATGGCTTTTAGTTCAAGCCGCGTTAGAACAAGGTTATTGGCCACTTGCAGTGCTGATTGTAGCCTCCTCTTTACTTGCCGTGATTTATGTCTGGCGACTTGTAGAAGTACTATATCTGTCGTCACCGATCTCTAAAAAGATAAACAAAGAAGCACCAATTTCAATGTTGCTACCACTCTGGGTAATGGCATTAGCCTGCATTTACTTTGGTTTTGACACAGACATAACCTTCACCGCAGCAAAAGTGTCGGCAGAGGCTTTATTATCCGGTTCATCCGGTATGATGGATTAGGGCAGGACAGGTTATGGAAACATCAATGGCGATACTCCTATCTATGCTGTTCCCAGCTATTGCCGTTGTCGGTAATTTGATATTTCGAAAAAGCCCAAATTTTCGTGATTCACTCACACTTGGTGCTGCCATAGTAACCTTCCTTTTGGTTTTAAACATTTTATTTAACGTAGGCAACACAACTACTGATACCTTCACGTTAGTTGAAATTATGCCAGGACTTAGCCTTGCCTTTAACGTAGAGCCACTAGGACTAATGTTTGCAATTTTGGCCTCTGGGCTTTGGATAGTGACCCACATTTATGGTATTGGCTATATGCGTGGCAACAATGAAGAGAACCATGCCCGTTTCTTTGCCTGCTTCTCTTTTGCAATTTTTGCAGTCATGGGCATCGCATTTGCAGCTAATATGTTCACTTTATTTCTTTTCTACGAAGTTTTAACACTATCTACTTACCCGCTAGTTGCTCATAAAGGCACCCTCGCCGCGGTGAAAGGGGCGCGAACTTATCTAAGTATTCTGATAGGCACTTCAATTGGACTGCAACTTATCGCNATAATTTGGACTTATGCGATAGCTGGAACATTGGACTTTACAAAAGGTGGGATATTAGAAGGTATGATTGCTGGCCCAGCAGTCGCACTTCTGCTCGGGCTTTATGCCTTTGGAATTGGAAAAGCGGCCTTGATGCCATTCCACCGCTGGTTGCCAGCGGCGATGGTTGCACCAACGCCAGTAAGTGCACTGCTGCACGCAGTAGCAGTGGTTAAAGCTGGTGTCTTTACTATTTTAAAGGTTGGCATCTATATTTTTGGAATTGACTTCCTTGCAACTACAGGTGCCTCAATATGGCTGATGTGGCTAGCAGCATTTTCAATTATTGCATCTTCAGTAATAGCTCTGACAAAAGATAACCTTAAGGCACGTCTAGCGTACTCAACCATAAGTCAGCTCTCATATATAACACTGGGTGTGGCACTGGCTACGTCAATGGGAATACTCGGTGGCAGCCTGCATGTCGTTATGCATGCGATGGGAAAAATTACTCTTTTCATGTGTGCAGGGTCTATATATGTCGCGACGCATAAAACAGACATAAGCCAAATGACGGGTTTGGGACGGATAATGCCTATTACCTTTGGAGCCTTTCTGATTGGCGCTTTATCTATTATCGGCTTACCACCTTTGGGTGGATCTTGGAGTAAGTGGCTACTTATTATCGGCGCTGCAGATTCCAGCCAACTGGTTATGGTTGGCATTTTGCTAATCAGTTCCCTTTTAAATGTTGCATACCTACTACCATTGGTGGGGAAAGGGTTCTTCTTGAAAGATCAGGATACAACAGAACCAACAAAGATAGTGGAGAGCCCCACATTAGTTTGGGCTCCACCCGCATTTACAGCATTGGGTTGTATAATTTTATTTTTCTTCGCCGGGCATATTCAGGACTTCCTAATGCCCATCATTACTGCACCTTGAGGAGGCCGGAGATGAACCTGAAAAAATACAAAAATATTGATAACCACTCTTCACTTGGTCTGAAACTCTCTTGGTTTATGAAGCCCAAAAATTCCAACAAGATATTTTTAGGTCTTGCTTTGTTGTGTCTAGCATTATTTTTAGCAGATTTCAGCTATCACAAATATGGCCATTTCCTTATTGAAGAAATACCAGGGTTTTATGGAGCGTATGGGTTTGTTATGTTTACAGTGCTCATATTCGTTGCCAAATTTTTAAGACTAATAATAAAACGCCCTGAAAACTACTATGGCGATAAAGCGATTGATCAAGAAGATTATCCTGCAAGCCAATTAGAGCAGGACACAAAATGATAGTGGGCACTTTTCCGACAGCTTTCATCTTTATTTTTGCTGCTTTAGTCACCTGCATTTTGTCAAAGGGATCTGCCCGTAGTGTTGTTTTACTTATAACTCCAGTAATGGCCGCATGGCAAATCTGGAATCTTCCTATCGGCATATTCAACCAAGTTGAAATTTTAGGGCAGTCACTNGAAATGATGCGAGTAGACAAATTATCTCGTATTTTTGGTTTGATTTTCTGTTTGGCAGCATTTCTAGGGAACCTTTATGCATGGCNTGTCCGTGACCTGGTACAACAAATAGCAGCTTTATTGTATGCAGGTGCCGCCATTGGAGCCGTTTTCGCCGGTGATTTAATTACCTTATTTTTTTATTGGGAAGGCACAGCTATCGCTTCAGTTTTCCTGATCTGGGCCCGTAGAACTGAAGGTGCCTACCATACTGGAATGCGCTATCTAATAATTCAAATTACATCAGGAGTGATCTTACTTGCAGGTGCCGCCNTNTTATATAGAGAGACGGGCTCCATTACCTTCGAACGAATGACCTTGGGGTCCCTGGGAACATGGTTAATCTTTCTGTCTTTTGGTATCAAATGCGCATTTCCGTTTCTTCATAACTGGCTTCAAGACAGCTATCCCGCAGCCACTATTACAGGCACAGTCATCCTTTCNGCATTCACNACAAAATTGGCGGTATATGCATTAGCCCGTGGGTTTGCAGGTACTGAAATTCTAATTTATATTGGTGCAATTATGACTTTATTTCCAATCTTTTTTGCGGAGATTGAAAATGATTTACGTCGAGTATTGGCTTACAGTNTAAATAATCAATTGGGTTTCATGGTGGTGGGAATAGGTGTGGGCACTGAAATGGCCCTCAACGGTACTGCGTCACACGCATTCGCACATATTCTGTANAAGGCGCTTTTATTCATGAGCGTGGGNGCTGTAATGTTGCGCACTGGCACATCAAAAGCGTCAGAACTTGGGGGGCTTTGCCGCACTATGCCCCGCACTGCAATATTTTGTTTAATTGGGGCAGCATCAATTTCAGCTTTTCCACTCTTTTCAGGATTTGTAACCAAGTCTTTAATTATGGATGAAACGGCCAACCAACATTACCCGATTATTTGGGCAATACTCCTCTTTGCTTCAGCAGGCGTTCTGTCACATTCCGGTATAAAAATTCCATATTTTACTTTCTTCGGGCATGACAGTGGATTGCGTCCAAAAGAGGCACCACTACACATGCAAACAGCGATGGGCCTTACAGCATTTCTTTGTATCCTTATAGGTGTTTATCCAGATCCACTTTATGANTTACTGCCCTACGAAGTAGTCTATCATCCCTACACAATGAACCACGTTATTGGTCAATTACAGTTGCTTTGCTTTGCTTTGCTGGCCTTCGTCCTCCTTATGCGTACCGGCATCCACCCACCTGAGATACGTGCTGTTAACTTGGACGTTGANTGGATCTATCGACGATTAGTACCAACAGTTTACAGCGCCGTTTACACTTTAATCGTAAAAGGATTCACATATTGTGAGACTAGCATCAACAGCTTGATTCAACTTGCAATTAAAGGCCTATTTAAATTGCATGGTCCTGAAACTGGCGTTTCACGTATGCGTGGAGTTGGTTCAATGGTGATATGGGTTGCAATTCTTCTAGGAGTTTCTCTTATCTCATCTTACCTTTGAAATGAGAATGTTACTTTTTTAATCTTTGACCAACAATCACCCTTGAAAGAGAGTTTTTAAAAGACATATCTANGGCCGCTAATGTCCTGAAATTATAATTTAAGCAGCAAATAAAGGTTTCGAGCTGTTAAATTCTTTTGCATAAATCGGACAAGCAAGCCAACAAGTTTTTAAATTTCAGGGCTTGAAAGAAAGTTGCTTACAGCGTATTTCAGCCCTGCTGATGGGTCGTAGCATAATGGTAATGCACCTGTTTTTGGTACAGTAGACTGCAGGTTCGAGTCCTGCCGACCCAGCCAGCTTTTAAGTGCAAGAAATCAAAATTTTTATGTCAAATTTCTGAACTGAATTTTGCCAGCCTAGTTCCTTTTGATCAAAGGTGATTAAAAAAGTCAGACGCTCATTATCCTAATGTTATATAGAAAGATGTAATTTGGGCTTCCAAAAGGGACGAAACAACTCAATTTTTGGACAACGGTTCATTACAACTTGCATTCCGGCTTCCTCTGCGAGCTTAGCAGCTTCAAAATCAACCACACCAATTTGTCCCCACAATACTTTAGCGCCAATAGTTATTGCTTCTTCTGTAATGCTCATGAGATCTTCAGACTTTCTAAAGACTTCGACCATATCAACAGGGCGTTTAATCGCATTAAGCGCAGGATAAACCTTCATTCCCCGAATTTCTTTTAGTCCGGGTCTTGGATTTACCGGAATCATGTCATAGCCAGTTTCGCTAAGTACGCGCAAAACGCCATAACTAAACTTGGTTTTATCTGGGCTCGCGCCAACCATTGCGATGGTTTTCACAGACTTCAGAATGCCTTGCAGGTATGCCTCTGTATAAGGCTGAGTATGGTCCATTTTAGATGTCCTTTGCAGTGGCTATATCTGCTTTGAGTTCATGTGGTTCCAANGGGTCAATAAAAGGGTTGCGGTAGAGTCCTCCATGGCTTTCAACACCTATCTCAAGCGTGATATCCGATTTGGCGCGCGCCACGCATAAAATCACATAACCGTCGTTGACCTGACGATTATTCAAAGCCACCTGTCGACGTTGATCTACAGAACCATCNGTGAGCTTAGCAGCACAAGTNATGCAGCCCCCATACTNACANCCATATGGCAAATCTACCCCTTGCTCTCTCAAACTTTCGAGCAATGNGCGACGATCATCTACCTTGTAAGTAACATTGTCGCGGTTCGAAATTGTNACCTGATANTTCATTACAACCAAATATCACTGGTGCAATCACCACCTGGATATCGAGCCTCATGACANCGCGAGGGCCCATTAGGTTCTTTTCCAAAATCAACAATAAAATCTGAATTAAGTTTCATGCCACCATTTTCAGGATCACAATCAATCATCACCATAACACCACCCTGTTCCCGAATTTCTGGGTAAAATTGATTNTCCCAGGTAGAGAACAACGACGTCGTNACATACAACCGCTTGCCATCGAGACTAAGTTGAAACATCTGCGGGCCACCCGCCATTTTAACACCATTTATTTCTGAAGCTTTACCAAGTAGTCCACCCATCCAAACCTGCCCNGTCANCACTGGGTTATGTGGNTCAGAAATATCATATTGTCGCATATCACCATGAAGCCAATTNTTTAGATAAAGATATTTATCATCCATTGACACAAGTATTGCAGACATCACGCCTGGNACAGGTATGGGCCATTCGGGGTGNGGTTCATTAGCGACATCAATAATTTTTTCCCATTGCCATTTACCTGAATNATCTTTCCACCAATGAATTACATTNGAACTTAGCGCCGCACCACAAAAGCCATGGGTACTATCAGGATTATGATGAAATTTTACTTCAAGAGGCAGCAGGCCATCTTCTCCCAAATACATCGTCTCAATTGGTTCTTTTTTTTCAAAATCCCAAAAGTGTATCTCACGGCCATATTTTAGATGCCCTACCTCTTCCAAATCAAAGCCAGGCATAAAGGTATTTGGGGCAGCCCATTCCGAAGAAACCATCACATTATGTCTGGGCTGATACCAGAAATCATACCCAAACTTAATATTGCCCATCGAGTTTTCCCAACGGCCTAAAATTTCAAAATCTTTGTTTAATTTCAGATACCCTCCAGGTGCTTCACCCTTTGCATCGCCTAACATTGAAATAATAATCTCTGATCCNAAGCAATGAACCGTGTGTGGCCCAGAAAGGTTTGTTTTAGCTTTTATATCCGCNCCCTCAATNACTTTATGTATCCNTGGTGCTCGCGGATCAGTGGCAGTATCTACNACATGAATATTATTTGAACGAACACCCGGTAATAGCAAATAGTTTCGTGNCATACTNNAGTCATCATGACATGATGAACATGCATTCCACCCCATATGGTGCAGCTCATCACCAATTCCTGGCATCTCTAGTCTATGAATNACTTTTGAATATGTTGGACTGGAGGGATCTACGTCAACGGTCGCCAGATAATCAGGCTTTTGAATGCCTGTACCAGTATAAATCGCAATTGTGTAAAGAAGTTTTTCACGCGGGGCTTTTGTAGCTTCAGCGGGGCTAGAATATCCTGGACCACAGCACACACTCATATCTTACGACCTTTTTTTTGGCTTAAAGGCATTGTTTTACGTCCTTTGCGGAGCAATTAAAGCAATTTTCCGCATCAAAGAAACCATTAAATGAAGTAACTCTAAATAACGTTGCGGCCTTCCATTAACACTAGCTTCAGGAATTAAATATAAAGCTTTACTACAAACCATGCAGGGTTTTGGTTTCAAGATAATCTTCCAATCCCATCACTCCCCCTTCACGGCCATTTCCAGATTGCTTATACCCACCAAATGGAGACCCATAATTAAAAGCACCACCATTGATGTGTATTGCCCCAGCACGCAGATGACTGGCCACGCGCTCAGCTTTTTGTTGATCACCAGTTTGGATATACGCTGCCAATCCATAGGGTGTATCATTTGCGATCTCAATAGCCTCATCTTCACTTTCAAAAGGTATAATAACCAGGACAGGGCCAAAAATTTCTTCTCGCGCAATTCGCATCTGGTTTGAAACATCAGCAAATATTGTTGGCTTAGCAAACCATCCCTTAGATACTCCCTCCGGTTTGCCCAGGCCACCGCACAATACAGTTGCGCCTTCGTCAATTCCCACAGAGATCATATTTTGCACACGATCAAATTGGATACGATCAAATAAAGGTCCGATATGTGAGCCTTCTTCCATCGGATTACCTACATCTGTCGCATTCCCCGCACGTTTTGCTATTTTGAGAACTTCATCCAAACAAGAGCGTTCGACGAGAAGTCGGGTTGGGGCGTCGCAGGATTGGCCAGTATTATACATGCATTCATCAATTGACGCAGTAACTCGTTTATCTAAATCACAATCAGCAAATATTATGTTTGGTGACTTACCCCCCAGCTCCAAAGTAACCCTCTTGATCGTATCGGCAGCATCTCGTGTTACAGCNGTCCCAGCTCTCGTTGAACCTGTAAAGGACATCATTTGNANATCAGGATGGCGAGAGAGAGNTGTTCCAACAGTTAGGCCATCGCCTTGTACAAGATTAAATACTCCAGCTGGATAACCAGCNCCATGAATGATTTCAGCNTAGATCATNGCAGAAATTGGGGTGTGTTCTGAAGGTTTCAGNACGCATGTACAGCCAGTAGCCAAAGCTGGAANNACCTTCAAGGCAATCTGNTTCATTGGCCAATTCCAAGGTGTGATCANACCACANACTCCAATTGGNTCATATACCTGTACATCNCCATTGGCCAAAACATCTCGNTCCTCTAGTTTTTCCAATGCCTCGATGAAACCCNGCAAATGGCCAACCGCAGCATCAGCATGAGCATCACGCGCCATAGAAATTGGAGCACCCATCTCTGCGCTCATCGCTTGGGCCAAATCCTCAAATCGTTCTTGNGTCCCNGTCATCAGTCTTTTCAGTAACTGCAANCGTTCANCCTTTGAGCTTTTAGAATAANTCGAAAAAGCTNTTGTAGCNGCCGCCACAGCAGCNTCNACATCANCTTCATTTCCAAGCGTAANGGTCCCTATTTGNATCTCNGAAGCCGGGTTNANAACTGGCATGCTCTGAGATGAATTTGGCNTAACCCAACNCCCATTAATATAAAATTTNTCTAGATTTTCCATNCTGATCTCCTTAGCCCTNACGACCTTTTAATATTGCTTCTTCAATCAAAGTACGAATTTCTGGGACACTAGCTGATCGAGGGTTAGTATCAGCGGCACTGTCAAGTATTGCCTTTTCCGCCAGGCGCTGTGCACTGTCCAATGGGATATCCATACTACTCAAAGAATTTGGTATATTAATATCATCTAATACTCTCTCTATGTGCCTAATAAAGCTCTGTGTCGATGTATCTTCCAATCCCATGGCTTGCGCCATCCGCTGAACTTTGAATTCTTGTCCAGGTAAATTGAAACGTAANACCACNGGCAAGACNACCGCATTNGTCAAACCATGCTGNGTATCATACTCTGCTCCGACCATATGCGATATAGCATGGACCAATCCAAGGCCTTTCAAAAANGCAATNCCGGCTAGGCATGAGCCAACCAACATAGCGCCNCTTGCTTTNATATTTTGGGNTTCCGTTACAGAANTNTTTAGCCATTTTGATACCAAGGCCAAACCCTCAAGAGCCANACCATCACAAAGAGGATTAAATCCCGGTACTAAATAGGCTTCAATTGCATGGGTCATAGCATCAGCACCAGTCCATGCTGTAAGATGCGCNGGCAAATTCANAAGTAACTCTGGATCAAGTAAGGCAAGTGAGGGCTTTAAATCAGGATGCCAAATACAAAACTTCATACCNTTTGCAACTTCAGTCACCATTGCAGTGCTTTCGGTTTCGGCACCTGTGCCTGCCGTCGTAGGTATTGTAATTAATTTGGGAAACGCCTGATTGGGCTTAATTTCTGGTGCTGGCTTACGGTATTCAAAGGCCCATAGATCTATATCATTATTTGCAATCAAACAAATGGACTTGCCACCATCCATCGCNCTGCCACCACCAATNGCAATAATAGCGTCATGTCCTCCAGACAAGAACATTGTACGCCCNGCATCTATTTCGGTATCTTTTGGATTAGGTGAGACATNGTAAAATAAACCAGCTCTAATTCCTGAATTCGTAAGGTAGCCCTGTAATTGTTCAATAAATGGCAATTTATAACTACCGCGATCTGTCACTATTAGAGGGTTTTGAATATCCAGCAGGAGACATTGACTGCCAACCTCAGCCAANCGGCCTGGACCGTATTTGATNGGGACCGGAAATGACCAATCNTGCGGNTCCAAGATTTCGTCTGTATCATCAATCATTAAATCTAATTTTGTCATCNTTTCANAGGNCCTTAAATAAACTCNGAACCTAACATATGAATATACCCAGNCNCCCAACCANAGCANCNTCACANNTTANCACTCTANATATAAATATTATNAGTATCTAGTGGACAGTTTGANAGATCCTCNAGCTTTNCTTTGATTTGGGGTAAGCCTANANTACANATTTGACNTCTGTTGATACTATACGTCCTTCATAAAACGTAATGCATCGTAAATAGCNGCATGTGTATTTCGCGCAGANACCGCGTCACCAATCCTGAAAAGTTGAAACTTCCCACTCATATTTTGAGATAATGTCTGAGTTTTACCCAAAATTAAGGCCTCATAGTCAACTGCGCCCAGATTCTGAGAAAATGGCTTTAGCTGGAAATANAGTTCATCGACTGGTAATGTACCATAGTTTACAACTATTTGGTCATATTCTGAAAATGTCTTTAAACTACTATAATCTGTNCCAATTTCTGCTCTGAGCTTGTTACCNTTTTGAACCACAGCGAGCAATCGTCGAGCAACTGTAAANGTGACATCTTTATTCTGCAGAGCCCGCATATATGGAACTAGGTTCATTGCCATAACCTCTGGTGAGACANTACGGTCTGGGGTCATAACCTCAACTTTGCTNCCAGAATTAGCCGCNANTTCNGCAGCTTGCAGACCTGGATGATCTCCACTTTCATCATAAATCAAAATATGCTCAGCTGGTTTAACATCTCCAGAAATTAAATCCCAAGCCGACGAAACATTCTCAGGGTCACCTACAGTCTCAAACAGTTCAATATTTGGTATTCCCCCTGTCGCCACAACTACCACCTCCGGATCCAATGCAATCACGTCAGATCTCTCAGCGTAGGTGTTAAACTTAAACGACACTGCCCTTTTTTTACACTGCTCCATTCGCCATTCTATAATTGAAATCATTTCTTGCCGACGTGGNGANTGCGCTGTTAGNCGTANTTGACCACCCGGTTGATCGGCTGCCTCAAATACNGTCACATCATGGCCACGCTCAGCGGCAACGCGNGCCGCCTCAAGTCCACCAGGACCTGCCCCAACTATCACAATTTTTTTATTTTCTCGAGTGGTACGTATAGAATGTGGCATAGAAAGTTCACGACCGGTAGCAGCATTGTGGATACATAAAGCTTCACCAGAATTATAGATCCTGTCCAAACAATAAGTAGCTCCAACGCAGGGACGAATTTCATCCTCTCGCTTTTCCAANATTTTACGGACGATATGCGGATCAGCTATGTGCGCGCGTGTCATTCCAACCATATCTAACAAGCCTGCAGAAATNGCATGACGTGCAGTAGCAACATCTGGAATCCTGGATGCGTGAAATACAGGTAGGTTTGTGACCTGTTTAANCTTTCCNGCAAAATCTATTTGCTGAGCCGTAGGCATACCTTGCACTGGAATAGCTTCCGTCATTGCTGGATCTGTATGAACCCGCCCNCGAACAACATTTAGAAAATCTAGCTGCCCTGTTTTTTCCAACCTTTGTGAAATCAGGAGCCCTTCTTCAGGTGTAATCCCACCTTTTTGCATTTCATCTGCTGTATANCGAAATCCAACGATAAACTTACTGCCTACACGTTTTCGAATTGCCGACAACACGTCGAGCGGGAAGCGCAGCCTATTTTCTAATGTGTCTGCACCATAAGGACCGGTAAGTTCATTGGTAAGTGGTGACCAAAACTGGTCAAGCAAATGTCCATACACTTGTAGTTCAATTCCATCCATTCCACCCACTTTCATCCNCTCAGCNGCGTCAGAAAAGTCACCAATAATACGCTCGATATCCCAATCTTCAATGAGCTTTGGAAANGACCTATGGGCTGGTTCGCGATGTTTTGTGGAGGAAACCGATGGAAGCCAATCCCCTTTGTTCCATGAGGTTCGCCGTCCAAGATGTGTAAGCTGGATCATCATTGCACAACCGTGTTCATGACAACTATCGGTTAGGTTTCTGATCCAGGGTATTACTTCATCTTTATACGCCAAAATATTGTTAAAAACAGGGGGACTGTCTTTAGAAACCGCAGAGGAACCAGCTGTCATTGCAAGCGCAATTCCACCTTTTGCTCGCTCCTCATGGTAAGCTCGATAACGTTCTTTTGGCATACCATCTTCCGGATAAGCAGGTTCATGACTGGTGGTCATAATCCTATTTTTGAGAGTCAGGTGCTTTAATTGAAACGGCTGTAAAAGTGGATCTTTGGACATTTGNAGTTCCCCCTCACAGCAACGCTCTTTTCAGTGGCATGTTATGGGTTCTGTTGGTAAATNCAAATAGTTGTTTTAGACCAATTAGAAACTTAAAAATAATCTTTCTAAGCTTATTCGTATCAGTTTCTAAAACCAAAATGAGCTGTTAACGTTCGATTAGTAATTATTTTTCCAAAGTCTCCAGTAAATCAAGTAACTGTTCATGACGTTCTAAGCCTAAATGCTGCTGCAATTCCTCAGCTATTTTCATTGCTTGTGGCAAATTATCATCTATTATTTTTTGACCCTTGGTCCCTATCCTCACGATTTGGCGCCTACGATCCNCATCATTCGTCTGGCTAACGATCAAACCCTCNTCCCGCAATTTTTTNATAATACGAGATAAACTTGGCATCAACAAACTTGCTTTTANAGAAATTTGTGTAAGGTCTTGTGCTCCCGACTCTGATAAGACGCGCAAAACACGCCATTGCTGCTCTGTAATCCCAGACACTTTCAGCATATCGCGAATAGGTCCCATAACTTTTTCACGTGATCGCATCAACGCAATTGGCAAGGATCGCCGCGTCGACGGTAGCCTCTTAANTAAGTCTTCTTTTTTTGTCTTCATTTTTAGATCAACTANCCATTACTTTTTTAACTAAGATTATTGACTANACATCACAAATTCTTGAAACTACGTTTTAGTTAACATGGTAAGTAAAATTTATTNGATAGCAATTAATTTATTTAGCGCTCTTAGTACGTGAGAAAGTGAAGCTAAGCATGTCCCCACTTGAAAAAAATCTANAAANACTAGANGGTTATATAGAATACTTCAAAAAAAATGGAATACAGCATCGTATAGCTGGCCAGAACGTTGAGGGNGAACTAGCAAGGTTTAAATCAATATCTCCAGTCGACAAATCTGAGATATGCAGTGTGGCGCGTGGAAGTATAAAAGATATTGANAAAGCAACGCAGGCCGCGAAATCNGCCTTCCCAACNTGGCGCGATATGCCTGCAAAAGAACGTAAATCTATTTTAATCCGTATTGCACAGGGTATTGAGGCTCGAGCGGAAGAAATAGCACTGTGTGAATGCTGGGATACAGGCCAAGCTTGGCGNTTCATGTCAAAAGCAGCATTACGAGGAGCAGAAAACTTCAGGTACTTTGCTGATCAAATTTCCTCAGCGCGCGATGGTNAACATTTAAAATCGCCAACCTTAATGAATATCACCACGAGGGTACCAATAGGCCCTGTAGGTATTATCACCCCTTGGAACACGCCATTTATGCTATCAACTTGGAAAATTGCNCCAGCNTTAGCTGCGGGTTGTACTGTGGTTCATAAACCAGCTGAGGCATCACCTGTAACCGCACGTCTACTCGTTGAGATCGCAGAGGAAGCCGGATTGCCCCCTGGAGTATTAAATACAGTTAACGGATTTGGTGACGAAGCTGGAAAAGCATTGACGGAGCATCCAGATATAAAAGCTATCGCATTTGTTGGAGAAAGTAGCACTGGCTCAATGATAACCAAGCAAGGAGCTGATACTTTAAAACGCAATCATTTTGAACTTGGTGGCAAAAATCCAGTAATTGTGTTTGAAGATGCTGATCTGGAACGCGCATTGGACGCCGTTATTTTCATGATTTATTCTATTAACGGTGAACGTTGCACATCTTCGTCTNGACTTTTAATTCATGAAAATATCCGTGAAAAATTTGAAGCTAAACTTATTTNACGCGTTAATAATATAAAAGTGGGACACCCACTTGATCCAAATACTGAAATTGGACCTCTAATTAATGAAGAACATTATCACAAAGTAACCTCTTATTTTGATATTGCAAAAAAAGATGGTGCGACAATTGCTGCNGGTGGTGGAAAATTGGGAGACGTTGGATATTTTGTTCAACCNACACTGTTTACCAAAGCAAATAATTCTATGCGCATTTCTCGCGAAGAAATTTTTGGACCTGTCCTAACATCGATCCCATTCTCAAGTGAAGACGAAGCCCTTAAAATAGCAAACGACTCTCCGTACGGACTGACCGGCTATCTATGGACCAATGATCTTACCAGAGCGCTTCGTTTTACAGATAAATTGGAAGCTGGAATGATTTGGGTAAATAGTGAAAACGTAAGGCATCTTCCTACCCCGTTTGGTGGCATGAAATCTAGTGGTATTGGACGCGATGGCGGCGATTGGAGTTTTGAGTTCTATATGGAACAAAAACACATAGGCTTTGCTTTAGGAAATCACAAAATTTCGCGCCTAGGCGCATGATTGGAAAAAATAACGGAGAACAAGATGCCAGTTCCTGCACCTAACCTTTACCCAAGCTTTAATACTGTAAGGCTTAGCCATGCCTGCTTGAACGTAGCTGACCTCGAAAAATCAAAGAAATTCTACACTGAAATCCTTGGCATGCAGGTCACTGACGAGACCCCAACAAATCTTTACCTTCGTGCAATGGAAGAACGAGGGCATCATAGTATTATTCTCCAATTATCGGACCNGCCTGGAACAGTAGAGGTTATGGGCTTCAAAACTTTTGATGATGACGATTTGGATAAGGCCAAATTACATTTTAGTGCACAGGGTAGACCTACTGAATGGGTAGAGAGAGCCCACCAAGGCCGCACTCTACTCACATCAGATAATTGTGGAATTCCATTAGAATTTTACCACAAAATGGAACGACTCCAATCTATTCACCAACAGTACGCATTGTATCGGGGGGTGAAACCATTGAGAATTGATCACTTCAATTGTTTTTCACCTGATGTTGATGCCTCTGTTGAGTTCTATAATAGCTTTGGTTTTCGGGTAACTGAATATACAGAAGACGAAGTGAGTGGAAAATTATGGGCAGCTTGGATGCATCGCAAAGGAGGTGTTCACGATATGGCCTTTACAAATGGAACAGGTCCACGCATGCATCACATTGCATTTTGGGTTCCGACCCCATTAAACATTATTGATCTTCTGGATTTGATGGCCAGTACCGGCTACGTTAACAACATAGAACGTGGACCTGGTCGTCATGGTATTTCTAATGCATTTTTTCTCTATATTCTTGATCCAGATGGCCACCGAATTGAAATCTATTGTTCTGATTATCAAACTTTAGACCCAGATCATGAACCACTTAAGTGGGATCTAAAAGATCCACAACGTCAGACTCTTTGGGGAGCGGCAGCACCCAGAAGTTGGTTTGAACACGGTACAAATTTTGTTGGTACTGAACCTGTGGAAAGCAGATTAGAAGCAAGCCCAATCATTGCCCCCTAACTTTTAAAATTTTAAAATACCATGCTGTTTAAAGCTTAGCAAAAACGTACTTGCTTCAATTTCTTAGTTGTTAATACCATCCACATATATCAAATAACGCATTAAAGTGTGATTTTTAATATGTCTGAATTTAACTGCTTGGTTTCAGCTTAAACTATAGTCTTAGCAGGACACAAATTCTAAGGTGCTCGCAATCCTAAAATTTCTCGTGCTTGGATTGGACTTGCTACGGGACGCTCATACTTTTCACAAATTTTTGCCGCACGAGCAATGAGTGAAGCGTTAGACGGCGCCAAAGTGTTGCGATCGAGCCTGACATTATCCTCAAGCCCAGCTCGAGTGTGACCACCGGCTGCAATTGCCCATTCATTAACTATTAACTGGTTTGCACCAATCCCAGCGGCACACCACACTGCATCGGGAGCACGGCTATCTACCAATGAAACATAAAAATCAAAAACTGACTGATCCGCCGGCATTGCATTTTTTACTCCCATTACAAACTGTACATATAATTGTCCAAACAGTTTTCCTTCTCTGTGCATTTTGATTGCCTGCAGAACATGAGACAAATCAAATGCCTCAACCTCAGGAACTACTTCATAAGTCTTCATTTCATTGGCTAACCAAGCCACCAGGTCTGGNGAATTCTCATAAACTCTTGTTGGAAAATTATTTGATCCTACTGATAAAGAGGCCATGTCAGGGCATAAGGATAACATTTCTCCACGTTCTCGCCCTGTTCCAGATCGTCCACCGGTAGAAAATTGAATAATGACTTCCGGGCAATGACGTCGCAACTCTTCCTGTAATCGTGCAAATTTTTCTGGATCACTGCTCGTACTTTCATCATGGTTGCGTACGTGGGCATGAATAATGGATGCCCCAGCCTCTACCGCAGCATGGCTGCTTTCTACCTGTTCTGAAATACTGATTGGTACCGCTGGATTATCATTTTTTTTTGGAACAGAACCTGTTATCGCACAACACAATATGCATGGGTTATTTTCTTTTTTATCCATCACATAATACCATTAACAACTCACTTTTTTAGGATAATGAACACTGTGGAACAAAACTAGAAATGTTGGATAGATCTTAAGAAATAAAACAGTCAACTTCAACTAATGGTTGCTAATTCCAAAATAGTGAAATTCCACTTCAGCCAAACACNGGCGACTTAATCAACTGCAACGATATTAATAANAATATCCTAAAATAATATACCTAAAGAGTATTACCTAANTTAGCTTCATTATCATTNATCACCAAACTGCTTAATCAATTCAAGCAAGGATCTTAAAACGATAGGCTCACGTGCATTGCTTGTATTCAAACAAACGTCAGCTCTTTCATAATCCAGAGCCCGCTCTTTCAGTATATCTCGCAAACTGTCCATAGCTTGAAGGTGCCCCTTCATTGGCCGTAGATCTCCTTGTGCACGCACGCGGGCCATATGATCTTCTGCCGATGCTTGCAGCCATATGGTATGGCAGCCATTGATCAATCTATTATATGTGTGGCTACTTGTAACAATGCCACCAGAGACAGCTAATATACACTTCTTGTGCATTGCAAAAACCTCCGTAAGCGCGTCACCTTCAAGCTTACGGTATCCTTCAACTCCATACATCGCTATAATATCGCCAATAGGCATACCTGCCAAACGTTCAACTATGTCGTTTAATTCAATAAAAGGAATACCCAATGCGGTTGCTGACTGTTTACCCAACGAAGATTTACCAGCACCGCGCAGGCCGATAAGAGCAATACGCTTTTCTTTTTCATGAATAGATAAAGTTTGTAAAACTGCATGTTGAACTTCTACTGATGCTGCTGCAAATTTTTCAGCGACGGTATCTTTTATTTCCACTCTTCCAAGAAGTTTTAAAAGATTACTATCCAGAGCATCCGCAACACGCTGTAAAACACAAATAGACACGTTGCCTTTCCCAGCTTCGATTTGTGCCAAATAGCGTTGTGATACGCCTGCCATCTCTGCCAATACTCTTCGACTTAACTTTTTTTCCGCACGTTTTTGCCGCAGGGTTTTAGCAAGGGGTTCTAAAACTTCTGCTTGATCGTCCAATTGCTTATTCGACAATTGAAGGATTGAGTCTGGCATCAATACGTTTCCACATGAAACCTGCCATCAGCACGCATTTCATCACGTAAATCTTTCCAATTTTTGCCAGTATCATTCACAATTTTGTTAAGGGCTTCTTCAACCCCCGCTTCCATATCGCGCAGCCCACAAATATATATATGCGTTGATGAATTATTAAGAAGCTTTCCTACAATATCAGAATTTTGAAGAAGACGATCCTGCACATATTCTTTTGGAACATTTGGATCACGACTATAAACTAGATGCTGGGTCATGAGGCTCTTTGGTACTTTTGTAAGCGGTCCGAAATAAGGTAACGAACCCGAGTTTCGAGCCCCAAAAAATAACGTCATTCCACCAGAATTGTTTGTCACAGAACGCTGACGACGCATAGTGAACGCCCTCATGGGTGCGGATCCTGTTCCAGTGCATATCATAAGTAGATGCGCAGACGGATCATCAGGCATGAGAAANGTGGAGCCAAATGGACCTATAATGTCAACCGTATCGCCCTTATTAAGATCACACAAATAATTGCTGCAAACCCCCTTCTCCTCACGTTTAACCGTCAACGAAATATTATTGTAACCAGGCCTCTCTCCATCCCTGGGGTTTGAGACTGAATAAAGCCTAGCGTTATGCGCTTTACTATTTATATCAAGACCAGGTGGAATGATACCAATGGTTTGCCCTTCTAGGACAGGAACAGCAGCATCACCAATATTAAATATAATGTGGCGAACATCATGCCCGGCCTCATCCGTGAGTCTAAAATTACCTTGAACAACTACTTGAGCTGGATTTCTGGAGTTGTAGAGGCCCACTACAGGTTCAGAAGACGACTTTGGAGGTACCACTTTTCCACCNACGCCAGTNTGTGCTTCTGACAAAAGTGCCTCGATTACAGGATCAATTGTATTTTTATCAATATTTTCTTCATCACCTTCAAAAACTTCCTGCTCGGGCAATTCCATCCACTCATATTGCGTTTCCAGTGAATAGGGCTCTTGAACTACTCTCCACTCATCTATCGAACCTGTTGGGCAAACAGGAATACACTCCATGCAGAAATTACAAATATCGGCATTAACGACCACATTGTTGTCATCGTGCTCTATCGCTCCAATTGGGCAGGTCATCTCGCAAGTGTAGCAGCGGATACAAACCTCTGGACAAATTACATGCTGTTTGAACGGTTTATTCATAAAGTAAAGCTCGCCTTGTAAGTTANGCCATATGCAATTTTACATACTCAAAATCACCTGGTTTATTGTCAATACCCATCCTGGGCGGGGCAATCCAGCTGGCATATTCGCCAGGTTTTACGCAGGGTTTCATCAAAGATTGAATGAAATCACCATCCGCCTTAGTGGGAAGCCAGTCTTTTTTGTTAAGGTCCCAAGTTTCTTTACTTATGAGGTTTCCACCGACGTCAGCATGAACTTCTGAAAAAACTCCAATTTGACGATGAAATGCTTCGTCAGGAAGTTTCATTTCAAATTCAATACCAGCTTTTGCGATCATTCGATTCCATCGACCAACGCCGCCCGAGGCATCTTTAACGTAATCATCTCTTAACCGCATGTTAATTGCAGTTAGAGCTGGAACCTCTTGGGCTACTACCTTGTTATCTTTTATAGTGCGAACAACATAGGTATCATCCGTCAGTCGATGATCGTCTTCCAACCGTTGCTCCATAAATCTTCCCTTTATTCCCGAATTGAAAGCATTAGCAGCATTAGTTGACACTTCCTGTCCAAACAAATCCAGAGATAGCGAATAGTGTAAATTTAACTTTTTCTGAATTGTTGGCAGGTCAATCACCCCCAAATCACGAATTTTATTGATATCAAATGGGTCCGTGATGCCGTTCGAATTCATGGCCTCAATTGTGGCTTGGATAGTACGTCCAACCCCAGTCTCGCCCACAAACATATGATGTGCTTCCTCAGTTATCATAAAGCGACAGGTACGACTTAAGGGGTCAAACCCGGATTGGGCCAGGCTCTCTAATTGCATCTTGCCATCACGATCGGTNAAATAGGTGAACATAAAAAATGAAAGCCAATCTGGGGTTTCTTCATTAAAAGCTCCAAGCATTCTNGGTGCTTCATCACTACCAGACGACCTAACAAGCATATCGTCGGCTTCCTCACGACCATCTTTTCCAAAATACTTTTGCAAAAGATAAACCATTGCCCANAGATGCCTNCCCTCTTCAACATTTACCTGAAACAGATTTCTCATGTCATAAAGGGATGGTGCGGTAAGTCCTAAAAATCGCTGCTGCTCTACAGAACCAGGCTCCGTGTCACCCTGTATTACGATCATTCGTTTCAGCATATTTCGATACTCACCTGGCACCTCCTGCCAAGCGGGTTCACCAAAATGCTCACCACAAGGTATTTTACGATCCTCTTTTTGAGGGGCAAGCAAAATTCCCCAGCGGTATTCTGGCATCTTCACATAATCAAATTTAGTCCAACCTTTTGGGTCGACACTTACTGCTGTTCGCAAATATACCATNCTTTCTTGAAATTCTTTNGGAATAAGATCGTTCCACCAGTTGATATAACCNGGGTGCCACTTTTCTAAAGCCTTTAAAACTTTTCGGTCCTGTGAAAGGCCAACATTGTTGGGTATCAAAGTATCATAGTTTACGTCTAAAATTGCCATAAGTTTCTCCTGCCAGCCGCTACACGCGGTCCATATTATAATTACCACGTTTACCAGAGCCATATCGTTGTAGTGCTCCATCGGCTCCAACAGCGTTAGGTCTGGTAAATATCCAATTTTGCCAAGCGGTTAACCTGCCAAAAATACGTGTTTCCATTGTTTCTGGACCCACAAAACGTAAGTTAGCTTCCATTCCAGTCATAGCATCAGGGCTATAACTTGCGCGTTCTTCAGCAAAAATACGAAGCTCATCCTCCCAATCAATGTCATCCAAGATTATTGTTACCAACCCTAAGTCCTCTGCTTCTGCCGCTTCCAACGGCTTTCCAATTTTCTCCTGAGCATCTTCAATCAAATGATTTGCCCCCCAAAACCGTGTAGCAATCCGACTTAAACCATTTGCCATTTGATACATTCCAAAATTGTCATCACTTAAAGTAATCGTTGCAATGGGCCGAGGATCATTCTCAAATTCATCTTCCATCATGTAGGTTCTGTCGACAGCAAATAGCAGCTCAGCAAGAACGCCCGCGAAACAGCTGCCATGCTCAATTAATGCGATCATGGATCGGGAAGTAACATCAACTCTCTTCAAAATTCGTTTCAGATACTGTCGGACTTCATTTGCAAGCCAGTGATTGGCATTTTGCATTAACAGATCTTCATGGGCTCTTAAAAGTTTTGGATCTCCTTGGCTCCGAAAAATCCACAACCCTAAATTGGGCTCGTTGAACCTTAGGTGCAAGATTGCATCATCAAGCTCACGTGCCATTCGCAATAAGTAAGCCTGATCGCCCTGTAATTCAAACTCTTCCATGTTTTTTGGCGCAGCTTTTTCTGGTCCATTTATTGTTAGGGTCGCATTTCTAGTGCTTCGATCAAGTTCCACTTGTATTGTGGAGTAAGTGAGTGATCCATCCTCGGCGATTGACTTATTTAATGGTCCAAGTTTGATACCATTTTTTATATCCGCTTTTTTTGACTGATCAACAAAATCTAATGCCTTTTTTGTTACAGTTTCCTCAAATGTAGAATTTGCAATAACTTCATCGACTAACCCCCAATCTTGCGCCCGCCTTCCTTTGATCCCCTCTTCAGTTGAACAAAAAATATCTGCTCTATCTCGGCGCAATTTTCGCTTATCAGTTATACGCGTCAAACCACCAGTTCCCGGCAGAACAGCCAAGAGGGGTACTTCGGGTAAGGCTACGGAAGATGTGCTGTCATCTGTTAACATGATGTGATTACAAGCCAGAGCTAGCTCATACCCACCCCCAGCACAGGCGCCTTTGATAGCGGCAATATATTTTTGACCACTGTCCACATCAGCAGCTTCATATGTATTCCTTGTTTCATTGGTAAACTTGCAAAAGTTAACTTTATGGCCATGAACAGCTCCACCGAGCATTCTAATGTTTGCTCCAGCACAAAAAACACGCTCTTTACCTGATTGCATGACCACGACTTTTATTTCCGGGTGCTCGAAACGCATTCGTTGAACAGCATCAGCTAACTCGATATCGACACCAAGATCATAAGAGTTAAGTTTTAACTCATAACCTTCAAACAAACCTGCTGTTTCATCAACATCCATGATCAGACGGGCCACTGCGCCATCGTATTCAACCCGCCAGTGTTTATAGTCCTGAGCTGTGGTTTCAAAGTTAATAAATGAAGGCATGTTAAAGACCTCAGGCTGTTCCGAATCTTGGTTAACAACATACACACATTTACAAGGCTATGTGAATTATTTTGCTATAAAATTATAGAATAGGTAATTTTTATGCACTATTTTTCATCACGGTCAGACTTATTTTGACAAATNCTCTCAGCTGTCAATAAAATACACTACTGTGAAAGAGAATTTTTATGATAAAATAGAGTACGATCGGGCCCGCTGTCACGGCAGAATTGGTAACAGCCATAAGATGTTTTGTGGGATTTAACCAAGATCACATTGAAGTGAAAATCTTTAAATTATTTTCTTCTCAAATAGGCAAACAATCCAACAATAATTGCCACCCCTACCACCGCCTCCGGCGTAACGGCTGAGACAAAAAGCGAAACGTTGGTGACTACGCTTATCACGTAGTCTCCGGAGTCCTCTCCCAACAATAGATAAATAAGTACAAGAACAAGAATTATAAGACCCAAACTTTCAGCCGCTCTAAAAAGCGACCACCTAATTTGCGTCATAAATTTTTCCATTTTTGTCATATTTATCACTCACATCGTTGGGAGATGAAATATTTTAAATGATCACTTCTGTTGGAAGAGTGCTAAGACTACACCCAGAGAGATCAAGCCTGCAAGACCTGCACCGCCTAGATCAGATACCAGTCGTGTAATGTTACCAACTACATCGCCCAAGAAGGCCATGTTGTTAGGTCCCACTAAAAGTGAAGCGACGATTGCAAGAGCCAGAAGGGCAATTACAATTTCAGTCAAACTACCGACCATTTTTTTTGCATTTGCTAGCATAAGTTCTTTCCTCATTTTGTTGCTGAAGTTCTTTAATTAACTCCAGTGCTCAGACTTTGATGTCTATTTTGCGCGTTCGTCAAGCTTTTAGTTGAAATTTAGTCTCAATTCGCTATATGTTGTAAGATGATCAAAATAGGGTAGGTTACTCATTTAACAGAACTATTTCTAATTTAATGAACTTCAGACTGTTGCAATTTTCCCATCATCAGAATTTAAAAATTTTATAAAAATATGTGAAATCAGTCTTATTTTAATGCAGATTTAGGAAATTAGTTCTCATAAAAACCCGCATTCAAGATTAAATTTTGAGCAAGAAGCAGCTATTGAACACTAA
>NZVF01000054.1 GCA_002698165.1 Planktomarina sp.
CGGTATATGGACCCTCAGCTAGCCAACCAACTACTCGAAGAAGGTGACGGCCAAGCAATGCTTGGTGGACAAGCGGCCGAAGCAACGGTTTTGTTTACTGATATTAGAAGTTTTACAACCATTTCAGAATCGCTAGGGCCACAAGCTACAGTCTCAATGCTGAATGAATATTTTGAGATAATGGTTGCTTGTATAACTGATGCTGGAGGAATGCTAGATAAATTTATTGGCGATGCATTAATGGCTGGGTTTGGGGTACCATTGGCTACAGACGACGCACCAGACGCAGCAGTTAAATCTGCTATTTCAATGATATCTCAACTCCGTGTCTGGAATGCATCAAGACTTACTAATGAAAAACCTGCTGTAAATATGGGTGTTGGTATCAACACCGATACTGTTGTAACTGGAAATATTGGATCTTCAAAACGCATGGATTTCACAATGATTGGTGATGGTGTAAACTTAGCCGCCAGGTTAGAGGGAAGTTGTAAAACTTATGGTGCCCAAATAATCATTTCTGAATACACTAAAAGCAAGCTCAAAGGAATTTACGCTTTAAGAGAGTTAGATAGAATAGTCGTTAAAGGGAAAACAGAGCCAGTATCTATCTTTGAAGTTTTGGACTTCCACGATGATTCAACATTTCCCGCTCGTATGGACGTTGTGGGGCATTTTTCAGAAGGCCTTAACCATTATCGGTCTTCAGATTTTGACACTGCAATCAAATCGTTTTCAGCTGCCTTGGAAGCAAACGCTAAAGATGTTCCCAGTCAGTTATACATTGAACGCTGCAACTTACTTAAAGATACTCCACCACCAGCAGGTTGGAGTGGCGAATGGGTAATGACAGAAAAATAATTATAATCTAGAAAAGCAATAATTAATTATCGTGTAAAAATTAAATTAAATGCATTGAAAACACATTGTCTAATTGGAAAACGTGGTGGTTTAGACAAAATTATTTACCCAGTATTTTGCCAACACAGCAAAACATAGATCGCCAAACAATGGCTTCACCGTAAGTTACGTAAGCTTATTCCGCTGCTCGCCAAGTTTCAATGAAGCCACCTGACTGGCGTTTCCAATACTGGCAGTACAAACCGCCCTGGTCTAGAAGAGCCTTGTGAGAGCCAGTTTCGACAATGTGGCCCTTGTCCATCACAATGATACGGTCCATTTTGCTGAGGGTCGATAGACGGTGAGCAATTGCAAGAACAGTTTTACCTTGCATTACTCGTTCAAGAGCACTTTGTATTGCTGACTCTACTTCGCTGTCCAGCGCGCTGGTTGCTTCATCAAGTACTAATATTGGGGCATCCTTTAAAATCGCCCGCGCCAGTGCAATTCTCTGGCGTTGACCACCAGACAGTTTTACCCCTTGTTCACCCAAATGTGCTTCATACCCTCGGCGGCCCTCATGATCTTGGAGTTGCATAATAAACTCATGTGCTTCAGCTTGTTTGGCCGCGTTAACTAATTCTGTTTCGCTTGCAATAGCCCGACCGTAAAGAATATTATCTCGCGCAGACCGGTTAAACAGCGCAGTTTCTTGCGTTACCATACCAATCTGATGGCGTAAACTTTCTTGTGTAACTTCGCGCAAGTCTTGATCATCAATCCGAACAGAACCTTTTTCGGTGTCATAAAGTCTTAGCAAAAGTGCCACTAAGGTTGATTTTCCTGCACCCGAAGCCCCAACTATGCCAACTTTTTCACCTGCAGAAATAAGAAATGAAATGTTTTCAACCCCACCCACATCACGACCATACGCAAAGCAGATTTTGTCAAATTCAATTTTTCCTGACGCCACCTGTAAATGCTGTGCATCTGACGCATCAGTCAAATCATGTGGAGGTGACAAAGTCCTTATCCCATCTTCAATCTCGCCTAAATTGGCGTAGATTGTCATCAGCGTGTAGCTAACCCAGCCAGTCATCTGCGACAAACGAAGAGAAATTGCCCCCGCTACTGCAATATCACCTGCGCTAATATTACCTGTAGTCCAAAACCAAAGGCTGCCACCAACCATCATCACTGGCAGGACACCCCCCAAACTATTAAGGCAAAACCGAAACCAAGATGCTACCACACCATAATCTAGAGACCGTTCGCGAAACCCGTTCATAGCATTCAAGGCGGCCTGGTCTTCATGATCATCATGTGCAAATAATTTAACTGTTTTGATATTTGTAACTGTATCAACAATCTGACCAGTCACCGTCGCCCGCGCACCGGCACGCATGCCAGATCGCTTGCGAATTATTGGCATAAAATACCGGATTAATCCTAAATAAGCCACCAACCACAAGAACAAACCAACCGACAAATATATATTAACCGACGTTAGCATCACCGCGGCACCAACCACAGAGGCAAATGCAAATAGAACTGTGTGCAGGATTTCTACAACCACATCAGTCACTGCACTTGCCGTTTGCATTTCTTTTTGCGCAATTCGACCCGCAAAATCATTATCAAAAAATTGGACTGATTGGCCTAAAGTCCAGCGGTGCAAACGTGATAACACCAAGTTTGACACATTTGGGGCCACTACATTGGTCTGCATAAAACTAAACACACCAAAAAAGATTGGTCGAAGTACTAAAAAAAACAATAAGCCAGCAACAAATAACCAAATCTGATCAATTAATGGGTTTTGAGGTGATGAGACCAAAGCCGCGTCTATCAACATACCCAACATCAGCACAGCAGAGACTTCCGTCACTCCAGTCAAAATTGACACAACACCTGAAAGCGTCAGAATCTTAAAGCTACCTTTCAGGGCCCAATAGAAAAAGCCAATTAAAGCAGTCTGTGGCGGCCCATCAGCTGGCGCCATATGATTAATCCAATTTGACGGAGTCACGTGCTGTCCTCAATATCAATGAAGTCATTAAGTTTTCAATTTTAAAACCTGGAATAAAAAATGGTATAATTAAACGCACAAGATCTGAACCAGTTTTTGAAAGAGCCTCTACCATCTACGATATGATCCATATATTGGTTTAGGCAAGACGCTGCAAATGCTCCAGTAATACCAAAATAGCTGATAAAACTGCAAACCCACGAACAGCTTTCTTGGTTTCAGAGACTTATCTAATTATAATGGCTAATTCAAAAAAGGTAATAACATGTTCTTTTTGTTTTATTATTAAACTATCCTCACCACTCAGCGATGTATCTAGCCATCCGGATCGTCATTCTTGTTTGGTGACGAACCCAAGATTAAAAAATGGGCAGAGTTTTTTTTCACCAAAATTGACCTTAGGTTTCATTTGAATTGAAGAGGACTTAACAGTTCACGTGTAGGTACTTTCGTGCAGATAGGATACTGATTTATGAATGGTATACAGAACTTTAGACGAAACCTTTTTCTAAGCAGGTTTGCCATATTTATATGTATGACATCAGTAGCTATTTGGTTTGTGTTCATTCCCTGGAAAGTAAATCTTCTTTCCATGACTGAAACGCAGTTAGGCTTTGTTTTTATGATTTTTGGATTAGGGTCTCTCATCTCTATTCAAGTCACTAACAGGATCTTATTGCGACAGTATTCTGCAGAAAATTTAATTCGTTTAACATTACCGTTATTTCCAATCACTTTTTATTTGTGGACATCATCAATCTCATATGGGAATTTACTGCTGTACGCGCTTCCTCTTAGTCTGTGCTTTGGGATTATAAACAGCAGTGTTTTGTCAGCTACGTTGAATTACGAAAAACTGACAGGCAGACGCTTCATGCCTATGCACCAGGCATCATTTTCGATCGGTGGTCTGACAGGTTCTGTTTTAGGTGGCGTTTTGATAAATTTTATTGAGCAACCTGAAACCTCACTTCTTTTTGTTTCGATATCCTCATTTANCGCCATAATNATCCTTGTTTCAAACAAGNTCACTCAAATAGANCCAATCAATGAAAGAATTGAAACAAGTATGCCNTCAAGGCTTTCNCTAATATTGGGGATAATGGCTGCCATAAATNTAGGAACNGTAGGCATTATTTTAGATTGGTCNGCACTCTGGCTAACNAGGGAATTTAGTGTGGCAGCAGCATTAGGNGGNGCTATAATNTTTNCTTTTACCAGCGGAGAGATCATCTCNCGGGTTNCNGGNGANAAACTTATAAACCATTTTGGAGAAAANGTNGTAGGNTCCTATTTCATGCTNGTTGGTTGCGCANTATTATTTTGTACAATTCTGCTTGGNNGAGTAGAAATGGTCNTAATTGGCTTTTTCATTTTTGGATTACTGACTGCAAACTACTTTCCGATNTTACTAGGCTTNGGATCNAAACTAGACCCTAAAAATTCCCAAAAAGTATTAGGAGATATAAATTTACTTGCGTTTGGCGGACTTGTTTTTGGGCCAATGCTTGTAGGATTTATAGCTGATATGTTTTCTATNAATACNATTATGTACGTTTTGACGNTTGTNTGGGCAGTTCTAGGCNTGNCCTGTCTCCCTTTATTTAACNAACANAANGNGTAAATAAAAAATATCAAAATNAANNGNTNCTGTCTGNCCAAATANAATCATTNTTNATTAAATTNNNNCTCACTTATGCCCATACGTTAGCNGCTTTAAACGCCTGAATTTCATCCNCAGAATATCCTAAATCTGACAAAATGNTATAGCTATCANTACCAAAACCNGGTGGAGGNNNATTATGTTTTGGNCCNCCATNCGCNAAAGAAAAAGCTGCCGTTGGAAGCTTNTTGGGTGCNTCCACNCTTGGTTTTTCACCATACTCTTGTAAAAATTNGCGCGATAAGATTTGNGGNTCTGCAAGCGTTTCNTCTAANCGCCGNGCNCNNGCNGCNGGNATATGTTCAGAATTNAGTAAATCTTCCCATTCCTGCGCNGTTTTTGTGGCTAGNGCNGTAGCAATTTTCNTTCGATCATCGTCTTGGTTGGCACAATGTTGCTTTTTTGAAGTTATAAGAATTTCTTCTGCTCGATCCGAATATCCTAGAATTCTCATGAATTTTGANAATTGCTTNGCAGTATAAGCCGCCACAACAATCCATCCGTCCTTTGNTGGATANGCNGANTTTGATGGNCGNCCAACATTTTCATTGCCAAAAGCNGGCAANGCTTTTCCAGTTGNCAATGTATGGCCAACATGCGCTGTCATGAGCATNAAAGCTGNATCNGCCATCGCAAGATCAATACTTTGTCCCTGACCAGTGCGCTGCCGTTGAAACAANGCTGCNGCNACAGNAAATGCAGCTTGGGTNCCTGTACCATAATCAATTACCGGGGGGCCAACCCTCAANGGAAAGTCACCATCATTTCCCCANCCGTTAGCATACATCANGCCTGTATAAGCCTGAATTACTAAGTCATANGCTGGATGCTCAGCTTTTGGTCCAGTACGCCCGTAACCTGTCAATGAACAATGAATGAGGTCAGGTCGAACTTTTGNAAGGTCTTCATAGCCAAGGCCCAAGCGGTCTAAAGCCGCTCCTGCATAATTTTGTATAACTACATCTGCAGTAGCAACAAGCTTTAAGAAAATTTTGCGCCCCTGAGATGCTTTCAAATCGAGGACTAACGAACGCTTACCCACCGCTTGTGGCATAAAGTAGGTGCCGATTAGCGTAGCATTTAATTCCTCTAAACTACCTTCATCACGAGTCATATCAGGGTTATCGGGTGGCTCAATTTTTATAACATCCGCACCTAAGGTTGCTAGTTGGAAGGCACAAAACGGACCCGCCAGAACATGTGTAAGATCCAATACTCGAATACCCTGAAACGGTTGCATACCCTTACTCCCTTTGGATTTTCATATGNCTTAAAAAGTATTTTCTTATACATAGANGCCTTAGTTACAGATTATAAACCTAGCATCCAACAATTATAAAGCTGGTAACGAACTGTTTGCGAATAAAAGAAATTAGGCGTCGATCTATAAAAAAAGCAANCCGTCACTAATAAAAACTTTTTTATTCTGGCTCTTTAAATGACTCTTCAAATGCATTCATGATCGGATAGGTGAAATAAGAAATCAAAGGCCGCTGTCCTACCAAAATATCNGCTGTTGCCAACATTCCCTGCGATAAGATAAAATCTGATGGCATATCAGATCCNTNAAGGCNCTCNGTTTTAACTCTTCCTCTGTAAAAGACACCCTTATCGCCAGATAATGATTCATTAAATGTATCATTAGAAACATATATTAATTCACCATCCAAACCTCCAAATTCTTGAAACGGCATAGCATCTAATTTAANAGAAACTTTCATGCCAAGCTTCATGTCAGGTATCTTTTTTGGATCTATATCAACTTCAAGAAACAAAGGTTGGTTAGACTGAACTAAAGTAACAATGGCCTCCCCTTCACTTACTATACCACCTCTGGCGACCGCCGGTATGTCCAAAACAATACCTTCAGCTGGCGACTTCACGATTATATTATCTACAAGTCGAGAAAGCTTAATTTTTTCTTGTTTTAGCTGGGTTAATTCTTCGTTCTTTGCGGTTATTTCACCGTTCAGTTTTGAGGTCCANCTTGCTATGAATGCCTGCTTATCCGCNGTTTGGGTTGTGATTGCAGANTCAAGTTTTACGATNGAAGTCTTCGCATTAAATTGGGCTTTTTCCGCATTCAATAAAGCATCTTTTGCTGAAAGATAATCTAGCTCAAGCTTTGTAGTTGAGGTTTTAGAATTAAACTCAGATTTCTGTGCGTTTAATAGCGTGTCTTTTGACGTTAGATATTGGGACAANGATACGATCTCNCGTTCGTACAAATCCTTCTGCACCGCAGCCTGTTTAGTTTTTATTTCAGTTTGCTTTGTTAAAATATCCGACAAGGTGCCCGACTGTCGGTCATACAGTTCTTTCTTCGCCCTGGCCAGTTGGGCCTTAATTTCTGTTTGTTTTTTTGAGATTTCTAAAAGCTCTTTTGATGACTCATANTCNTTACGAGCNGTNTCTAGCTTAGAGTCAAACGACTTAATCTTTTCAGAATATTCCAATACTTTTTTNAATAAAGTTACCCTGTATAANTCATTGAATTTTTNTGAGTTATTTTGCACGTTCAATTTTTTNATTGTTGCTTCGTAAAAGCTATTTAAATTTAATTTTGAATTAAATTTCTGGATATCATCGACTAACATCTGTTCCATGTGAAGCCCTACCAGAGACTGGTAGATATTATCGATCTTTTCTTGGTTCTGTGTCAAATTTACAGATACAACTGTATCGTCAAGGTATGCTATAATCTGACCNTTANTTACTGTATCACCGCGATTCACTTCCACACTTTTCACCACGGAGCTTGCACTGGCTTCCACAATGACGTTTGGCGTTGCNGTTAGNAATTCTCCACGAGCGGAAATTGTNGTATCTACCTGNCTGAGGGATGCAAATATGACGCTCCCTATAAAAAATGTTAGCAATGTAAGAGCGATAGTTAAGAGAGGCTTTGANGGGCCTTGTTCATATATCGCGTCAGTATCGTCTATTTCAAAATCATCCGATGCTTTTTCTGTGAACCTCTGAGTTGGAGTGGACCTTTCGTCGGCAGCACTTCCACGTTCATATTTTGCAACCAACTGATTAGAAATCCGTAAATTATTAGAAATATTTTTCATAATTTGAACGGCTGTTTCCGGGTTTTGTTTCAGATACTTGACGAACGCCTCCGCGGTGACTTCTGTAACGACAGTGGCAGTATTGGCCCGAGCCCCTGCACTACGCGGATTTCCATCGATAAGCGCCATTTCACCAAAAATAGTGGGGGCGTTTAACTCAGCCAATACCTGCTCGCCAGCAGTGCTGTGCTTTGTTATTTCTACAGTTCCTGATTTTATGACGTACGCATAGGCTGCACTTTCACCTTCTCGGAAAATATATTCACCGTCTGTAAAAGATCTATTAGCCATTCAGTTTCTCTTCATAAGTCAACGGGTAGAGGGTTATGTTCCCGTTAGTTTTTGTTCCATAGCCCAAAGCTCTTGGTAGAGCGGACACTTTTCTAAAAGCACATCATGGGTTCCCTGCCCTACAACTAAACCTTTTTCGAGCACTATAATTTTCTCAAAATATTTCGTTGAACGAAGGTCATGCGTTGCCATTATAACAGTTTTTAACTCAGATATTTTAGAGAAGTTTTCAAAGAAAGAAATCTGAGTTGATTTATCTAAATTAGCAAGTGCTTCATCAATTAATAGAATACGTGGCCCAGACATTAGGCCACGGGCCAAAGCTAAAGTGACACGATCGCCTTGAGATAATGGCATACCGAACTGATTGACTTCGGTTGAGATCCCCTCTGGTAACCCGTCTAGAACCTTTTGCAGGCCAGAAATTTCAAGTATTTCTTGAAACTCCCGCTCACTGATATTTGGCTGTACTTTGCGTAAATTTTCTTCAATTGTCGCGCCAAAGAAAACCGGTTTGCCATCAATTAAGGTATTTTGACTGCGATAATTATCTAAACTTAGATAGCGTATATTCTGACCATCAATTTCCATTAAGCCCGTATTTGGTCTTAAAAAACCCTGGCAGAGCCGCAAAAATGTTGTCTTTCCAGAACCCGATGGTCCGACTATAGCCACTCTTGCCCTGGCCGGGATATCTAAGGTCAGGCCGTTAAGAGCATTTGAATTTTCGAACTTAACAACAACGTCTTTACAAACTACCTCACCCTTCACAACCACTTCATTTCCAGCACCAACCCGTTCGTTTGGACCATTCCAACTCGTGCCTACCGACTCAAGTGTTGACTTAAAGCTCTTCAAATCTGAAAAAAAAGTAAAAAATGCTGTGAATGGAGATACGAGCTTTCCGCCAAGCATGTTGCAGGAAATGATAGCCCCTGCTGACAGCCCACTGCCAAGAACCAGAAGCACCCCCGTCGTTACAATCGCAACTGTCATGAGTTGGGTCAGTGTCGCATTCACATTAGTTATAATCATACTGGAAATCTGACTGCGAATACTTTGGCGTATACTTCTGGAAGATACTTTTCGCCATTCGCGACGTTGTGAAGC
>NZVF01000055.1 GCA_002698165.1 Planktomarina sp.
TAATTGAAAACTTTGAAGTTACCAGTAGGATTGTAACCGGAAATGGCATGCGGATGTGGGTCGAAACTGCCGTAAAAGGAATGGTGGAGCGCAACGAAATTGGCGGCCCATTAGCAGATGCCCTCGTGGCTGAGTATGATCGTAGAGTTAAAAATGAGACCCTATATGGTTTTTTACCTTTCTTTACATTCATAGTAAAAAAATGATTTTAGTATTTTAAATCGTTTACAACTCATCTACTTGCCCACCTAGAAAAACCTAGCTACGATTTTGATGTTTATACGTAACGAGGCCTATGTGACCGCACACATCTCAATAGAATCCATTCCCACACTTCAGCGTGCTCGAGGACTTCTGAACATCAGTACGCAGAAAGCGTATCAAACAAATACTCGTCTAAAAAACTTGCGCCAGGAAGGTTCATATCGTGCCTCCTTTCCCCGGCATAGCAAAGGTAATATCGAGACGGTGATTATTAATACCGCAGGCGGCGTTACGAGTGGTGACAAGTTTACTGCAACTATTACAGCACATGAAAGTTCTCAAATCAGCATTACAACACAAGCCGCTGAACGCATATACCGTGCTCGAGATACGCTCGTGGGAGAAATTCAAACTTCGCTATGCTTGCAAAAAAATGCGCAACTTTACTGGCTACCTCAGGAAACAATACTTTTTGATGGAGCCCGATTGAAGCGTCGACTTGATGTTGATTTGCATAGCAGCGCAAAGTTTCTCATGGTTGAACCACTAGTTTTTGGACGTGAAGCTTCAGGCGAAAAACTGCTGTCTGGAATGTTGGACGACCGTGTATCCATAAGTTCTAATGGGCAGCCAATTTACATAGATCGTATTAAACTTAAAGATAATATATCCGACCAACTCATGCGCCCAGCATTAGCAAATAATTCATACGCCGTAGTTAGCATTGTCTTGGCCAAACCAAACGCAAAATTACTGCTTGAACCAGTTCGCGCCCTACTGCCGCAAAAGGCAGGAGCTAGCCTTTTGAACGACAATATCCTTGTGGTTCGCATGTTGGCCCAGGACAGCTATGAAATGCGCACTGCTACTTTTCCAATCCTTGCTCTGCTAACTCATAATACCGTCCCTAAAAACTGGAGACTTTAACATATGCAACTCACCCCAAGAGAAAAAGATAAACTGTTAATAGCCATGGCTGCCGAGGTAGCACGTAAGAGACTGGCCCGTGGTGTGAAACTGAACTACCCCGAAGCAATTGCATTGATTACCGATGCAGTTGTCGAGGGAGCTCGCGAAGGCCGATCTGTCGCTGATATGATGGAGGCTGGTGCCCACATACTTACCCGCGCCGATTGTATGGATGGCATCCCAGAAATGATTGCTGATGTGCAGGTCGAAGCAACATTTCCGGACGGTACTAAATTAGTCACTGTTCATGAACCTATAAGATAGGAGAGCCCCATGATCCCTGGACAAATTTATCCCGCGGATGGCGATTTAATTCTGAATGGAGATCGTGAGGCTATTAGTCTAATGGTCGCCAACACCGGCGACCGTCCTATACAGGTTGGTAGCCACTATCATTTTGCTGAATGTAACGCCGCTTTGGACTTTGATCGAGATGCTGCTCATGGTCGTCGACTTGATATAGCACCAGGAACAGCTGTACGGTTTGAACCCGGTCAACGCCGNACNGTTAANCTAATCNAAATTTCAGGNGCCCGCCNTATTTTTGGTTTTAACAATAAAGTGATGGGGGACCTCTGATGCCTACCTCAATGAGTCGCTCTGATTACGCGGCGATGTTTGGCCCTACTGTTGGGGATAAAGTTCGACTTGCCGATACCGATCTAATCGTCGAAGTTGAGCGTGATCTTTCAGCAGAACTTGCCAGNGGGACTGGCAGTTTGACNTANGGTGAAGAAGTCAAGTTTGGTGGTGGAAAAGTCATCCGTGATGGCATGGGGCAGTCGCAAACAACCCGAGCGGCTGGAGCTGTTGATACCGTGATTACTAATGCATTAATAATTGATCACTCTGGAATTTACAAAGCTGATGTGGGCTTACGCGATGGACGTATCTACAAAGTGGGTAAGGCAGGCAACCCAGATACACAACCAGGCATCAATATCATAATTGGCCCTGGAACAGAGGCCATTGCAGGTGAAGGGCGTATCCTGACTACTGGTGGCTTTGATAGCCACATTCACTTTATCTGTCCGCAACAGATTGAAGATGCGCTGCACTCAGGCATAACCACAATGTTGGGTGGTGGCACAGGACCTGCACACGGTACATTAGCCACAACCTGTACCCCTGGACCTTGGCACATTGAGAGAATGTTACAGGCGGCAGATGCTTTTCCAATAAACCTTGGCTTTGCAGGTAANGGCAACGCTAGCCAACCAGACGCATTGTTTGAAATGGTCAAAGGTGGCGCATGCGCACTTAAGTTACACGAAGATTGGGGAACCACTCCAGCAGCAATTGACTGCTGCTTATCTGTCGCGGACGAGATGGACGTACAGGTGATGATCCATACAGATACCTTGAACGAGTCTGGTTTTGTGGAAACTACTATTGCCGCAATTAAAGGACGTACCATCCACGCGTTCCACACAGAGGGAGCAGGTGGTGGTCACGCTCCTGACATCATCAAAATATGTAGTGAAGAACATGTGCTTCCATCCTCAACCAATCCAACGAGGCCATATACCATAAACACGGTGGAAGAGCATTTAGATATGTTGATGGTCTGTCACCATTTGGACAAATCCATTCCAGAAGATGTGGCGTTTGCCGAAAGCCGGATCCGNCGCGAAACAATTGCTGCCGAGGATATCTTACACGATATGGGCGCATTCTCGATCATTGCATCTGATAGTCAGGCAATGGGGAGGGTGGGAGAGGTTTTAATCCGAACCTGGCAAACTGCNGATAAAATGAAAAAACAGCGTGGACGCCTNCCTGAAGAAACGGGNGAAAATGATAATTTTCGTGTTCGCCGCTATATAGCNAAATACACAATAAACCCCGCAATTGCTCATGGAATTAGTTCTGAAATTGGAAGCATTACTGAGGGAAAACGTGCAGACCTAGTTCTTTGGGACCCAGCTTTCTTTGGCGTAAAGCCNGAGTTNGTACTCATGGCNGGTACTATTGTCTGCGCACAAATGGGCGATCCAAATGCGTCAATCCCNACACCTCAGCCCATCTATTCCCGCCCTATGTTTGGCGCNTTTGGACGAGCAGTTGAAAAGTCTGCTGTGTGCTTTGTTTCCGCAGCGGCACAAGAAGCTGGGATCGGGAGCAAACTAGGATTGGCAAAGCAGACCGTGGCCGTTGAAAATACTCGCAATATTGGAAAATCCAACTTAATTCATAATACTGCAACACCACATATGGAGGTAGACCCTGAAACATATGAAGTACGAGCGGACGGTGAATTACTCACATGTGAACCCGCTACAGAATTGCCAATGGCGCAACGATATTTCCTGTTCTGATGGTTGATTTTATTTCACACGAAATCTGCAGGGCTGGTCAATGGGGCAAGGCAATTGACTTATGTATTTTGAGTTATGACGAACGTTTTCTGCGTCGAAAAGTTATTAAAACNTTTCAANACAAAAAANTTTTTGTGGATTTNAAACATACNACTTCGCTAAACAACCACGACGCCTTTGTCCTTGAGGATGGACGNAAGNTCGAAGTGATCGCTGCAGAAGAACCTCTTTATGCTGTCACAGGTNATCTGGTTAAACTAGGGTGGCATATTGGGAACCGTCACACGCCATGCCAGATTGAAGCTGATCGATTGGTAATTCAACGTGATCCAGTCATTGAACATATGTTGAAACTTCTCGGTGCAAATGTTGTTGAAATCTCTGAGCCTTTTNCTCCCGAAGGTGGGGCTTATGGCNATGGCCGCACACACCGCCACGAACATGGCGTAACANCTCATGACAACTGATGCCCTNACGCTTTCCCAACTGCTTTCACCCAACTTTCCAGTAGGAGCTTTCGCCTACTCCCACGGATTGGAAATGGCTGTTGATGACGGGTTCATCAACAACTCAATAACTTTGGAAGCCTGGTTAATAGATTTACTAAAATTTGGCACTGCTAGATCAGATGCCGTAATATTGAACGCAGCCTACGGATCAAATGACCCCACCATCAACGCAACAGCCCGAGCCTTTGCGACNTCAGCCGAACGACTTATGGAAACTGATCTACAAGGTAGGGCGTTTTGCGATACAGTTCTGACAGTTTGGGGTCATAATCTTGGACAGCTTTGCTACCCNGTCGCGGTCGGCCAGATTGCCTANATCTTGGAACTTGATGTTGAACTTACTACAGCGATGTATCTCCAGGCGTTTANAGCNAATTTAACAACTGCCGCTACGCGGCTTTTAAAAATTGGCCAAATTGATTGCCAAAAAATCCAATTAGCATTGAAACCACACTGCATCAAAATTGCCACTAGCTTGCGNGGAGCGACGTTAGAAGATCTCCACAATTCGGCATGGCTGTCCGACATCGAAGCGATGAGACATGAAAAAAAATATTCACGAATTTTTCGTAGNTAGAAGGATGCTCTTATGAAATCTATTAACGGACCGTTACGCATTGGCATCGGTGGCCCTGTAGGCGCAGGAAAAACGACGTTGACTGCAGCCATAATTCGTAACTTGCATCCCCATTTATCCNTCGGNGTCATCACCAACGANATTTACACTCAAGAGGATGCAGAAGCATTGATGCGAATGCAAATCTTGCCTCAAAATCGCATAATAGCAGTCGAGACTGGTGGTTGCCCACACACGGCAATCCGGGAAGATGCGTCAATAAATTTAGCTGCTATCGCCGANATGGAAAACCGACACGACGACCTAGAAATCGTTCTGGTTGAAAGTGGTGGTGACAACCTATCCGCCACCTTCAGTCCNGAACTNGCTGATGTTACTGTGTATGTAATCGATGTCGCTGGTGGCGAAGAGATTCCACGNAAAGGCGGTCCTGCAATTACGAAATCTGATATTTTAGTTATCAACAAAACTGATCTGGCACCATATGTGGGTGCGTCTTTGAATGTCATGGACCAAGATGCAAAGCGGATGCGNGGCGATAAACCATTTGTTTTTACAAGCCTGCGGAATGGCGAAGGTNTTTCCAATGTGATTGCTTTACTGGCAAATATTGGCTGTTTTGAAATACCTTTTCTTGCTTAAACTAAGGAAAAGTAGNNAAAAATATTACCAGATTAATNTAAGCCCCAAGATTGNNANCAAGAAATCAAATTANTAATCTTTCAAGTATATACCTTGTTAAATCCAGCNGCTGGTCTTTGGAGATATAGTGGCAGTACTGTCNAACTAAAGAGANCATGTATCAGAAGCCTTTAGAGNNTGAATTCTNAGCGGCGATAAGAGAGCGCCACTCTTTAAGAGTAGNGGCGATGGCGTAATTCAGCCTCTTGAACTACCCATTTTTCGACCAATGTATTGTATGAAATCCCAGATAGTGCCTTCAAAGTCATCAGGGGCGAGAGGACCGCCGTGATAGGTGCGTGTTTTGAGGGTTAATTGAAGTATCTCAAGTTTTTCTTTGTCCTCTGTNTTGAAAGATCNGCAAAGGTCTACGTATGCTTTNACAGCTTCNGNATCAGGGGCGTCTTCCTGGCCGGTAACGCCCCATCGAATACGAGTTTGGTCAGGGCCAGCAGGNCGNACAATCATAAANAATGTGAAGTTTGTAGCCATTCCCACCAATAGGTTGGGATAAATTCCAAACATTGGGGAATTGTTGCGCTCCTCTNCAGTAAGATCAGGATGAAACGGTCCGCGCGGTGGAAAACTGGGGTCATAATACGCGTGATACCCTGTCCAACCTGGACCAGAAGCCATCTTTTTACATAGTTTTGTTGGTGTAATTGGATGCAATGTGGTTGGGTGGGTTGCGCTTAGGTGGTACCCTTCCATGAAGTTTTCAAAGAGCGCCTTCCAGTTACAATTCCAAATGTCCTCTTCCATGAAAACCAGGTATCGTGAATCTTGATGGTAGTTCTTGATTATCTCCTGCAATCCGTCAAGCCGTGACGCCAGTGGTAGCGCGTCGCCCTCCAAGTCTACAAAAATCCACCCATTCCAGATTTCGGATCGAAACAGTGGTAGCCCACATTTTGACTGGTCAAAAGATTTTTGCCGTTTCATCATTGGTGCAACTTTTAGCGCGCCGGTAGTGTCATAAGTCCAGGTGTGATAAGGACAAATAAATTTACGCGCATTGCCTGATCCTTCGGCAACACGATTACCTCTGTGACGACAAACATTGGACATGACACGCACCACATCATCTGGATCTCGAACGACTAGAAGTTGTTCATCCAACATCTCAGTTGTGAAAAAATCACCAGGATTACAAACCTCGCCAACATGTCCGACACACATCCAATCACGACGAAGTAAAATCTCAATCTCTTCTTCTAGAAAATCTACTGACGTGTAAAATTCAGCTGGCATGGCGTATGCATCTTCAGATGAACGGCCGGCGCGATCGGCAAGCTCTTGATGAATGCGTTTTGTTACACTTGAGGGTTTGTCGAGCATAGTGGGTCTCCTTGTATTATGAACCCATCGATTCTAAATCTATTACCCATAAACATAACTCAATTTTAGCTTGCAAACATACATCTCTTCCACAAAATTTTTAAGATGTAGCAGTTAACGAGTTACCAAAGTAAACCTGCGTCTAACAGTTTGCGGATAACTCCTGTAATAATTTGATCCATTCTTCATTAGACATCCAACTTAGCAGTGGGATTATTAGCCTGGACTCTAGTAATCTGAGGGAACAGCCTACCAAGCCCTTTAACGATCCGTTGATAAGAGTGATTTTAATTTTTTTTGGAGATATGGTGGCGGACCGAGGAGGATTCGAACCCCCGACCACCTGATTCGAAGTCAGGTACTCTATCCAGCTGAGCTATCGGTCCATTGGGCTGGAAGCCAGCCATTTAATATGTACTTTTTTAATTCTTGCAAAGGATCCATGCAGTTGTAACCTTGAGTTGTCAACATCTAGAAACTGATTAAAATAGCTTCGTTAATCTTATGGGTATAAAATCTTGTACAATTAAGACACTGGTTTTTTAAAGCTAAGAAGACGATACTATCAGGCGAATGAGGACATACGTCAGCATTTTCACGACCTTTTTGTCGCGATTAAAATAGAATTCCGGAGTTGGTAACAATTAACTCTAAATCACCAGTTGTCAGGGGATGGTTCAATGGAAAAAGTAAAATTCACTCAGATGAAGGATGGGGATCAAGAAGATTATGCATTCTTGGATAATCTTGAGCGTGAATATACGAAAGGTACAGCAGACCGTCTCTTAAAGGCTATGATTGAACTTGATGAGGGTCTCACGGGTTATCAAGTCACACGGCTAGGACATTCATTACAATCTGCAACACGAGCCTGGTATGATGGTGCTGATGAAGATTGGATTGTGGGAGCCCTTTTGCATGATATTGGCGATATATTTGCGCCGCACAATCATGACGAGTACGCCGCAACCATCCTAAAACCTTTTTTACGAGAACAAGTCTGCTGGTGCGTAAAAACTCATGGTGACTTTCAATTAGTTTATTTTGGTGAACATGTTGGGGCGAATCCAAACAAGAGGGATTTGCATCGTGAATCTCCATATTTTGATGATTGCGTAGAGTTTTGTGAGCGTTGGGATCAGGCAAGTTTTGATCCGAGCTATCCTAATAAGTCTCTTGAATTTTTTGCAGAAATGGTCCGCAATGTCTTCGCGCGTGAACCCTATCAGGAAAGTGTCATTCAAGTTGGAATACGAAAGCCATTAACAAATAAAGCGCTTTCAAAACTAAGAACAACAAGCTCATGAATATCCTACCAAACCTAGACTTTACACAATGTCTTTTGCCTCCTGATCAAGCTTCATCATTGCCTCCAAGCTGTTATACGTCGGCATCAGTTACACAAACAGAAGTCAAAACTATCTTTCGACAGTCTTGGATCGGTGTTGGTCGTTCAGACATGGTTCCAACACCAGGCGACTACATCACCTTAGATGTTGCAGAACAACAAATTATTCTTTTGCGTGATAGCAATAAAAAGCTGCGTGCATTTGCAAATGTATGTAGACATCGCGGAGCAAGGCTCCTCGATGGTCAAGGAAATTGTAAAGGACTTCGGTGTCCATTTCACTCTTGGTTTTATGGATTAGATGGTAAGCTTATTGCTGCTCCACATATGGAAAAAATAAAAGACTTTGATAAAGCTCAGAACGGTTTAATTTCTTATCGAGCTGAGGAGCGCCTGGGCTTTGTGTTTGTTTGTCTAAATGATGATACACCAGACATTAATACATATTTAGGCGACCTAGAAGATATCCATGCGCCTTGGCCAATGGAGACTTTAGTGTCTGTTCGACGCCAAGAGACAATCGTCGATTGCAACTGGAAAATGTTTATTGAAGTTTTTAACGAATATTATCACCTTCCATTTGTACATCCAAATACTGTCGATAGTATTTATGGAGCACCTGAGCCCATGGATGAAGTTGTTGGGGCATTTGCAACACAATTTGGAACTACCGAAGGAACTGGGGGTTTGTTAGAAACTTCACAAAGTAATGCGTTGCCGCACATGCCTGGTCTCTCAGATCATGCAGCAGCGGGCGCCAGATATACTTGGGTGTTCCCTAATCTTACATTTGCAATTAATTGTGATGCTCTTTGGTGTTACGAGGCGTATCCAATGGGTGCAAACCAGTGTAAAGTTTTCCAAACAGCCTGCTTTCCACCTGAAACTGTTTGCCTTACCGACTTCAAAGAAAAATCTAAAGCTTATCTAGACAGGCTGGACGCTGCACTTGCGGAAGATATTCCTGCGCTCGTCAACCAGCAGTTAGGAATGACTTGTCCTGATGCTCGGTCTGGTCGCTTTCAACCAGAT
>NZVF01000056.1 GCA_002698165.1 Planktomarina sp.
GATGAAATAATTCCTACTAATGCTCGAATGGTAATATTTTGTTCGCCCCACAATCCTGGTGGCCGTGTATGGAGCCAAACTGAACTGAAGCAGCTTGCAGATTTTGTGAACCGACACGATCTCATTTTGATAAGCGATGAAATCCATCATGACCTAACCTTTGGCGCAAAACACACACCAATGGTGCATATCAATGGTATAAAAGACCGTTTAATAATGATGACGGCAACCACTAAAACATTTAATATTGCAGGTGGTCATGTGGGCAACGTAATTATTGAAAATCCAGAACTGCAAAAGTTGTTTCAAAAAAGAATTACAGCACTTGGACTATCTCCCAACGCCTTTGGTCTACATATGGCAACCGCCGCCTATTCAAAAGATGGTGTTATCTGGTTGGATGCACTCATAAAATATTTAGAAAAAAACCGACGATTATTTGATGCTGGCATCAACGCCATTCCAGGACTAAAATCAATGCAACTTGAAGCAACATATTTAGCTTGGGTAGATTTTTCTGCAACNGGAATGACTAAAGAAGAGTTCACGAGACGTGTTCAAAGCCAAGCAAAAATTGCAGCCAGTCATGGTTCAACATTCGGGCGTGGGGGAGAATATTTTTTACGCTTTAACATTGGCACGACCAGAAAAAATATAGAGTTGGCCGTGAAGAAAATGAAGGTCGCNTTTAAAGACCTACAGTAGCNCTCNANNTCNATACANTACCAATCAGTGAAGTNCAATCAAAGCAACNGGAGCATNTGGAGCTCGCTCAAAATCTATTGGTGCNGTATCAACAGCAAGGGTATTACGTTTNAATTCATACCTCATCTCGCCCGCCTCCTCTTCCGAAGCAACTATCAAACACTGATAAAGGTGCGTACTCCCATCATACAAATCTACTAATCCACGAAGTTGNGGAGCATCATCCAAATCAATGGAAAATCCATAGTCCCANTATTTTAANACTGTCAAAGTTTCTGAGCCTACCCGNATACGCAAACGGCTTTTTTTATNCAAGCTNTGNTTGCGCGCCGCCTCAATACCNGCAGCAACCTCTTTTGACAAAAAAGTTGTCATAAAATCTCCCCTATTCANAANGTGACCAAGAATTNATAAAACGTCAAGANANCTTAGATACCCTTACNGTTTTTTAAGGGTNGGTGTTTTTCTATTTCTAAGGACATGCTCCATGTTCGGGTTATATAGAGCNGAGTTNACAAAATCNTGTTGCTCTTTCAAGGCTGGCCCTAATAAAATTANAGCGGTCCGTGTAATTTTTGCAGCTCGAACCTTTTTACGTATATCGCCTAAAGTACCCCTAATAATAATCTGGTCAGGCCAGCTCACCCGATATGCAACAACTACTGGGCAATCCANACCATANTGNGGTNCCAAAACCCTTTNAATTTCCCGCAAATTCCTTATCGCAAGATGAATTGCTAAAGTTGCACCAGAAATTGCAAAATTTTCAAGTTTCTCGCCTGCTGGCATCGATGTTGATTTCATGGACATACGGGTCAAGACAATAGATTGCGCTATTTCTGGTATGGTCAGTTCCTGCTTTAAAGCTGCAGCAACTGCTGTGTAAGCTGGAACACCAGGAATTATCTCATAATTAATTCCTTCTGCACGCAAAAGACGGATTTGTTCTGCAATAGCCCCGTATAAGGATGGGTCTCCTGAATGCACGCGAGCCACGTCCTTNCCTTCAGAATGCGCCACCATAACTTCAGCATGAGTTTCANCTANTGTCATTGGAGCTGTATCGAGGACGCGCGCTGTCTTAGGAGCGCAGTCAACCACCTCTGAAGGGACCAACGAACCAGCATAAAGACAGACTTGGCATTCTCCAATAATGCGAGCTGCTTTCAGTGTCAGCAATTCTGGGTCACCAGGACCAGCACCAATAAAAAATACAGTCATGTTTGCTACTTTTCCTNACCAATAGCTAAGTCACCATCAATTTTGCGAGCATATCCACGNGGCGTAAACATGCGTGGTCCTTGACCCAGCTNTACTAATCGAGAATTGGAAGATCCGATTAAAACTACAGTCAGCATATCCACCTCATCAACCTGTAAATCTTTCAGCTTGCGAAAACGGACGCATTCTTCAGGCCGGCCAAGAGAGCTTGCCAACATCACTGGCGTATCTTGAGGCCTATATTTTAGCAAAATATTACGCGCTTCAGNAAATAATGTTCGGCGNGTTTTAGAAACAGGGTTGTATAAAGCAATTACAAAATCNCCCTCTGCCGCTGAATTGAGGCGCTGCAGGATNTCATGCCTTGGAGTAAGCAAATCTGAAAGAGATATCGTACAAAAATCATGGCCTAAAGGGGCNCCCCCTCTTGCTGCTGCGGCTTGCAACGCTGAGACACCAGGAGAACAAATTATCTCTACTCGACGAGCAGAGTCGCTAACACCCGACTGTTCAGGACTTCTATCCAACAATTCAAACACNAATGCAGCCATAGCATAAATGCCCGCATCACCTGAACAAACTAATGCTACATTTTTGCCCTTNCCNGCCTGCTCTAATGCNTGACGACAGCGGGCTTCTTCACCACCAAGAGGAAAATTTGACTGTATTTTACCTGCTGCNAGTGAGCCCAGCAAATCAATATAAAGTCCATATCCTATCAGCTCTTCCGCATCAGCAATAAGTCTNGACACTTCAGGCGTTCGCCAAGCNGATTGACCCGGACCAATACCAACGACAGAAAGCCTGCCACGGGCAGAACCTCGTAATTCAATTAAAGGGTTTTTNCANAAACCAAGGGCCACAGTTGCATTTAGGCTCTTNCGTTTTTTAAACCAAAGCTCGCCTGCATNGCCNATTTGTGCTAATGCTGCGGCTTCAGATACNCCGTGACACCCTACTTCAGCAAAAACTATATCCGATGGAGTGGCTAAACGCGGNNTCTCTCTCTCTAGTTCATGCGCCATAAAAAGTCGCAATGGCGCATTCAAATCTTTTGCTAAATCAANAATTGCCGGTTCATCAGCCTTCAAATCTATAGTATTNACCGAATGCACAGAAGCGTCGCATACTCCAGCATCATTTAATACTGATCGTACNAGCTCAGCCAATTCGTTCGATGNACATCCTCGAGAACAACCCACCCCAATGGTGACTCTTTGTGGTGAAAATTGAAGATGTGTTGNCCCAAGATCATCTTGGGCAAANATTGAACAGGTTATTTTTAGGCCNTTCCCTTGCGGCAAACCATTCAACCACTTGGCACTTTCATCACCCAAAACNAAGGCACCACAACCCGATAATAATTTGGACATTGCCGTCTTCACGTGCTGAGGGTTTTCTAAGGTCCAGCCCAATGGGGGCTCATCTAAGGACACTCCAAGAGAAACATCTCCCGCAGTTGTAACCGCCGCAACAGAGCTTAAAGCTTTAGCAATATCACGGGCCAAACGATTTGCTCCCCGATGTCCACCCAATAATGGTACAACTACGGCCCCATCGTCCGAAATCGATATAACNGGTGGTTCTACAAATTTGTTATTTAACAAGGGTGCGACCGCTCGAATTAATATACCGCTCGCACAAACACCAATAATTGGAGTACCAGCNGCAAAGAGGTCCCGAGCGTGGTCTAAAGTATTNTCAAAGAAANAGTCAGCATCTAAAACACGCCCCTCTCGACCATGCACCTTCGCTCCAATAACAGAGGCAAGCTTTTTTGCGGTCGCAATGCCAGAAGAATTAATAGCTATAACAACAGGCGTCAGAGCCATGGATCAGCCCCTTTAGTAATTATAATCATTGAAAAATAAGGCGCCTTTTTGGGAGCATCTATTAAAGGACAGACCAACTCATCTGGCAAACTTGCCCGTTCTACATAAGTAGCTTGGGCGGAGAGCCCAAGACCTTCAATGACAACACGAATCTTTTCCAAATGGCGCCCAACCTTCATTATGGCAACACTCTCAGCACCTTGAATACGTATACTTAATTCCTTAGCAGAAAGGGGCCCTGGCAAAACTGTTAGTCGCTCATTTCGCGCTGCAAGTGGAGTACCAGCTCTAGCGGCACATGCAGTTATTGAGGTTACTCCCGGTACAACTTCAACCGGGTACTTATCTACAAGGCGAGCATAAATATACATAAAGCTCCCATAAAAAAATGGATCACCTTCGCACAAGCAAACCACATTATTTCCATTTAACAAAGCTGCCTCAATCTTTGCCGCCCCAACATCATACGCAGCTTGCGCCGGCTCCCTTTCAATGCTCATGGGCACATCAATAACAATCTCTTCAGTCCCTTTCTTTATCAGGTCAGCTGCAATAGCCCGAGCAAAACTATCTCCACCAGCAAGACTTGGGTATGCGATTACTTGGGCCGCTGAAATTAGTTTACTGGACTTCAGCGTAATCAAGTCAGGATCACCAGGGCCAAGTCCTACACCATAAAGAATGCCACTCATCGCTTCACCAAACACCATTGAGTGACTGACATAAATGATCGCCATCCATTATATCGACCGATTGGCTCAACCCGGCTTACTGCAATGCGCGATAAATCCCCCTGATATTTTTTTTGCAAACCCATCAAAGTTTGCTCACTTTCAAGGGTTACAGAATTAGCAACGAAACGTCCTAAAGGTTTAAGTGCAGCCCAAGCAGCATCAAAAACTTCTTCAGTTAACCCACCACCAACAAAAACAGCATCGGGCGCTGGCAAATTTATTAAAGCCAATGGAGCGAATCCATCGACGAGTTGAAGCTGTGGAGTTCCAAGCGCTAATGCATTTTTGCTCGCCATTGAACGACGGTCAGCCCGTGGCTCAATACCAATTGCTTTTGAGTATCGTGCAGCTCGCATCCATTCTATCGCAACAGATCCACACCCCGAACCAATATCCCACAACAAAGCGCCACGCATTGGCATNAGCTTCGCAATTGTTAATGCGCGCACCTCTCGCTTAGTCATAGTCCCATCATTTTCAAAAAACTCATCAGGCAACCCTGCNACCCTAGGAAGTAGGGCAGCATCTGAAGCTGCAACACACTCCACAGCCAAGGTATTGAAGGATGGAACTTCATGGTNCCAACTTTTGGCAATACCCGNAAAAGTTTGTTCGTTATCNCCACCCATTNCGGANAAAACCGTNANTTTNGANTCTCCAAATCCACGGATAGTTAAAAANTNAGCAATTTCTCCAGGCGTACTTTCACCCGTNGTCAAAATTAATAANCGNTGTTCNGGTTGAATAAAAGAAATCATTTGTTCTACAGGCCGGCCATGAACNGTCAATGTTTCAACATCAGCCATAGACCAGCCCATTCGTNCTGANGCAAGTTGGAANGCACTAAGTTGAGGATGATAGATGATCTCTTCTCGATCAATTTTACCTCCTATTTTAGCACCAATAGAATACCAAAGAGGATCTCCCGTAGCTAAAACAACTACACGCCTCCCACGGAACGTAAGCAGTTTTTCGATCAAAGCATCGAAAGGGCTTGGCCACTTTAACCTTTCTCCAGAAACTGCACTCGAAAGCCGATGGTGCCTTTCACCGCCGATAATTACTTCTGCGCTTTGAACCACTGCTCGAGTTGTGGGCGTTAACCCCTCAAAACCATCTTCACCAATACCCACAATATGAAGCCATGCAGTCATTTTTTCAGTCCCAAAGACTCTAAGGCGACGGCATTTACTGCAGCAGCTGCGATTGCAGAGCCTCCGCGCCGGCCTCTTAATGATACAAATTCACATCCACGGGAATTACCAGCAAGTTCTGCTTTTGACTCTGCGGCACCGACAAAACCAACTGGAAAACCTAAGATTACAGCGGGCTTTGGTGCACCTTGATCTATTAATTCAAGAAGGCGAAATAGAGCAGTTGGCGCATTACCAATCGCAACTACTGCTCCCTCCAGTTGATTGATCCAAAGTTGCACTGCAGCAGCTGATCGAGTATTAGAGATAGTCTTTGCGAGCTCTGGCACTGAAGGATCATTAAGCGTTACCACAATCTGGTTTTTTGCTGGAAGAAAGCGGCGTATGACCCCTGCAGATAACATTTCGCAATCACACAAGATTGGCGCTCCATCGACCAGTGCACTAGCTCCAGCGATGAATGCTTTCTCAGAGAAAGCCAACCTATCGGCAATATCAATCATACCGCATGCGTGGATGACCCTCGTGGCCAGCTTATCAAGCCCATTAGGAAACCTGTCTAAATTTGCTTCTCGCACGACAGTAGCAAAGCTTTCTTGGTATATTGCTTCTGGGTTTTTTTGATAAGGACGCATCATTATGCCTTCATTTGGTTAGCAGTTGAATAACCCATAACATAAATAGGATTTATATATTAATTTTGAACTTTTGATTAAATGATTAGTCCATAAATTTATCCAAGCTACTGCTCTTAAAATAAAATTTCATTCTCGATAAAGGTTCTGCGAGGCCTAATAACAAAGCTATCACAGGTGCAGCAACCAAGACCAAAACTTGAGTTGAGAAGGTTAACAATAGGAGTTTGAACGTTCGCATAATGTCTTTGGCCCTTTTTTATTAGTCAAGAACCAGCAACAGTTTATATCTGTCACATCTTTTGACGATCATGTCGTACGTCCCCAGATTGAGTCAACGCTTTGCCATGTTCCGTTCCAGCCCTTCGACTTCGTCTCACAACTTGGTAATCTATCTTACATTATAGGGCAATTGAATAAGCAAATAATTTGCTTTCTCTGGACTGACACGTCAAAAAAGTTAAAAGCTATTAATTTGAACTGAATATCTTGAGTTTTTATTATATCTGTAACAACAATCCGGCGATAGAAGATTGATTTTGGGAGAACCATTTGACCACTTGGATTACTATTTGTGATACTTGCAAACGTGAAGACTGGGACCCNGTNTTACAACCTAAAACAGACGGAGAAATATTAGCCCAACTCATTGAAGAACGGGCACCAATCNCCGAAATNAAAACCAGNCGGATTTCATGTANAATGGGATGCGTNAGAGCATGTAATGTNACAATCCAAGGACCAAATAAAATAAATTATATCCTAGGCATGTTTGAACCTACTGCGAACGCGGCNCAAGCAATTGTAGAATACGCTGAACTCCATAAAAAATCAATCAGTGGGCAAGTGCCTTACCGTGAGTGGCCACAAGGGATCAAAGGCCATTTTACATCCCGTGTAACACCAATTCCAGGTGGTGAGTAATGACTCTATTGCCACTCGATCATGGTGGGGATTTAGACGCAGCCATGCTTCAATACGGCGGCAAGNAGGAAGATTGGCTAGATCTATCTACAGGCATAAATCCAGAGCACTATGCAATAAATGCAATACTAGACAAAGATTGGAGCAACCTTCCTAGTAAGTCTGGAAATGCATCTGTCTGTTCAGCTGCTCGTAAATTTTGGAATGTCCCAGATTCAGCTGATATTTTGGCAATTCCAGGGTGTTCCTCTGCCATTATGCAAATTCCAACACTAATGACNCCAGGTTCAGTCGAAATTAAAGCACCTACTTATAATGAGCATGCTGCTGCATTTCAATTTCATGGGTGGAAGATTCAAAAACAATATGAACGTCCAAAGGCACGTGTTGTAGTCAATCCTAATAATCCAACTGGNGANTTTAGNACTCCANCTCACCCAGTACNGCTTAACGTAATAGATGAAAGTTTTTGCGATACTTCNCCTCAAAACAGCCATATTGCCCGCGCGGCCAGACCAGGTAATATTGTTTTAAAGAGCTTTGGAAAATTTTGGGGGCTAGCAGGATTGCGTCTTGGCTTTGCTATTGGCGATCCTACGCTAATAGAGTCCTTACGCCAGAGGCTAGGGCCTTGGCCTGTATCTGGAACTGCCCTAAGCATAGGGACNCNAGCATTAAAAGACTTCAGTTGGGCAGAGCAGACACGNATTCGATTAAACAGAGATATANCTCGATTAGATCATCTTTTAGTCAAACTAAAAGCCAAACCAATTGGGAATTGCTCACTTTTTCGTACTTACGTCTTGAANGATGCACCCAAAATACAAAACCACCTCGCAAAATCTTTTATTTGGAGCCGAGTTTTTCCCTATTCAGGCAATTGGATCAGACTTGGTCTACCACCAGAGGCTGATTGGGATAGGTTAGAAAATGCCCTATGACTATCATTTTTGCCATAGTTTTAGACGCGCTTTTAGGCGAACCCCGCTGGCTTTGGTCGCGCGTACCACATCCAGCAGTCTTAATTGGAAATATTATTTCTATATTTAGCGAATGGATGAACCACGCACCATATAAGAAGAGTAAAGGCGTTTTNCTTGTGACCGGCCTAGTTTTTNTTGGGAGTGGAATTGGTCTNCTAATTTCANGTCTTGGANCAGTATTTGAACTATTNGTTGTGGCAATTTTACTCGCCCACCGCTCACTAGTTGAGCACGTTGCAGATGTTGCACAATCTTTACGAATGTCACTATTTTCTGGTCAACGCAGTGTGGGAATGATTGTAGGAAGAGACACCGACAAGATGGATGCGACTCAGGTATCCCGCGCNGCGATTGAAAGCATGGCTGAAAATTTTTCCGATGGTTTTGTTGCTCCTGTTTTTTGGTTCATTATTGCTGGTTTGCCAGGCATTATCGTCTACAAGGTGATTAACACCGCTGATAGCATGATTGGGTATAAAAATGACCATTATGTGGATTTTGGNTGGGCTGCCGCTCGGCTGGATGATCTAATTAATTTNATACCAGCGCGGCTTTCAGCCCTATCTATNTGGGTAATTACCGGATGCAAAGTAAAATGGAAAATCATTGCAAAAGATGCTAAGTTACATCGTTCTCCCAATGCAGGTTGGCCTGAATCAGCGATGGCNTACGCACTTGATCTTAGTCTTTCTGGCCCAAGAAGCTATGAGGGCCAAATGCAAGATTTTCCATGGGTCAACGCAATAGGTCAAAAAAATATAGGTCCTTCAGAAATAGATATTGCTGTTCGGGTTTTGTGGAAAACATGGTTTGGGGTGCTCGCATTGATTACTACTTTGACTATTGCGAGCAACCTGTAAGAAATGTTCTAAGCATCCAGGACATCAAATTATCACGGAGACACCATGCATGCGCCTGTTAATACTTGCATTTATAACAAGTACTTTCACAACTTCTAGCACTGCAAATTGTGGTGGCAATTTTGATATATTTACCATNGACTTAAAACTAGAAGCCCTTTCNATGGGTTATAGCGAAAATTCCATACAAANATTTTTCNAAAATGTNAAAAAAAATCCTAAAGTTATAAAAGCTGATCAAAACCAAGGTATTTTTCAAAAGGATTTTATTTCTTTTTCTCAATCTCTTATTTCAGATTACCGCTTAATACATGCCAAGAAAAATGCCAAAAAATATGAANGTACTTTTAGTAAAATCAAAGAACAGTTTGGGATACCAAATGGTGTTCTTCTTGCTTTTTGGGCATTCGAAACAGATTTTGGCATTAACCAAGGGGAGTTCAATACTTTAAATTCTTTGACTACTTTGGCCCATAATTGTCGACGCCCCGAGTTATTTAGGCCACAAATATTTGCAGCACTGACGTTATTTGAACAAGGGCGATTTGATCCATCAAGTACCCAAGGTGCTTGGGCTGGCGAAATTGGTATGATTCAAATGTTGCCAGAAGATATTGTNAAAAATGGTACTGACGGNGATGATGACGGAGTCGTAGACTTACAAAATTCTGCTCCAGATGCGCTCATAACTGGAGCAAACTTTCTTAATGGCTTGGGCTGGCGTGCGAATGAGCCATGGTTNCAAGAGGTTTTGGTACCAAAAAATTTAGACTGGCACAAAACAGGGCTTTATGATTCGATGTCCGTTTCAGATTGGAAAGCAATGGGTGTCAAAGCTCGTAGCGGTAAACTCTTTGAAGACGATACCTCTGCGTCGCTACTCCTACCAGTCGGACGAAACGGGCCCGCGTTCCTCGCATACCCTAATTTTAGAGTTTTGTTAAAGTGGAACCAGAGCTTCGTTTACATTACGACNGCAGCNTATTTCGCTAATATTATAACCGGGTCTCCAGTTTATGATATTAAAAAGCCAGACAAAGGGTTGGGTGTNTATGAGATGATAGCCTTACAAAAAAAACTAGTGGCGAGAGGGCATGATGTTGGAAAAATTGATGGTATACTCGGCGCTAAAACACGAGCTGCNGTTCAACTAGAACAGCAATCAGTGGGATTACCTGCTGACGCGTGGCCTACCCTAAAACTTCTTAAAGGTCTCTAGCTTCCAAGTCACGCCACCAATTGTTCTGCCTTTTTAAGATCTACTGACACGAGNTGGCTTACTCCCGGTTCAGCCATCGTAACNCCAAACAAACGGTCCATACGCGCCATAGTCATTGCATGATGAGTTATAATCAAGAAACGGGTATCAGTTCGTCGGGTCATCTCATCTAAAAGATCACAAAAACGTGTCACATTTGCATCATCCAGCGGCGCATCCACTTCATCCAAAACGCAAATGGGCGCTGGGTTTGCCAAAAATACAGCAAAAATTAATGCCATTGCTGTCAATGTTTGCTCGCCACCAGACAAGAGACTGAGTGTCGACAACTTTTTACCTGGGGGCTGACAAAGAATTTCTAGTCCAGCATCTAACGGATCGTCACTTTCAACNAAAACAAGATTAGCTTCGCCACCACCAAACAAATGGCTAAACAAAGTTCCAAAATTCTTATTAACCTCATCAAATGCAGTGAGCAAACGTTCACGGCCCTCTTTGTTAAGGCTTGAAATCCCACTTCGCAGCGTTTTTATAGCCTCCTCCAAATCATTTTTTTCTTTCGAAAGATTATCAAATTCTTCTTTAATTTCGCGTGAATCCTCTTCAGCGCGCAAATTTACAGCACCTAAAGCATCGCGCTGGCGACGTATTCTTACAACCTGCAATTCTATCTGTTCCGCTGCAGGCATTTCAGTAGGATCAATATCAAGTTGTTCAAGCAAGGATTGTGGATCTATNTCNAGCTCTTCCCGAATTCGNTCAGCACAAAACATAACAGCTTCTNAAGCCGCCTCAGAACGGGCTTCAGCACGAGCTCGCTCTTCACGACTTTCGGAAGAAATCCGTTCGGCCTCCCTCTCAGACTCCGACGCCTTGCGAAAGTTTTTCTCAGCCGCAACAAGCATTTCTTCACAAGAACTACACCGCAGTTCCGCACCCCTAAGTGCCTTATCAAGCTCGATGTGCTGGTTGCGAATTTGATCTGGTTTTTTTATTGCAACAATCAGATCCAATTCTGCTTTTGAATGACGTTTTACAAGTTCTTCAGTGCGCACATGTGCATTCTGCTGCCGCTGTGTCCAGTTTTCAATTTCGTCAGTCACTGAAACCAATCTTTTGTCGCGCAACTCGCCTTCGCGACGCACTTCATCGTGTCTTGCCCGCCGGCTCATCATAGTAACCCGGCTATCCTCCACTGTAACCTTAATATCATCGACCTTTGAACGCATTTCAGTGAGGTTTTCTAACCCATCCAAAGCAGTNTTGGCCTCATGTAGTTGCACCCGAGCTTCTGCAGCCTCTTCCGCATGGCGGGTCACCGAGAAGGAAAGTGTCTCCAAACGTCCTACCNCCAAATTACGCTCAGCCTCAGCCTTTGATACGCTTCTACCTGCTTCAGCAACCAAAGTATCCGCTTCGCGTCTAGCAACACGAGCATCTTGATCCGCCTTGGTTAANACCTTTAACTTTTCAGTCAAAGTTTGATGTTCGAGCTCTTTGATATTGGCCGTACTGAGTGCGACGACTAGATCATCTCGCAATTCTTGAAGTCGATTTTGTTGTTCTAATCTCAAGGCTGTAGCTGAAGGAGNATCTTTTGCTGTTGTNCGAAAGCCGTCCCACCTCCATAGATCCCCCTCAAGACTAACCAATCTTTGGCCTGGTGATAGGGATGAATGCAAGCCAGGNCCNTCTTTTGCCAGAACAAGACCCACTTGGTCCATACGGCGAGACAGCACTCCAGGNACTTTAACGTATTGACCAAAACTTTCCACTCCAGCAGGAAGCTTGNGAGANTTTTCATACTCAGTCAACTCCGCCCAACCAGAGATGCCTTCTACTGTCACCGCAGGGGCCTTTAAGTCATCGGCGAGTGCTGCGCCTAAAGCCCTCTCGTAGCCAGCCTGCACATTAACTTGATCCAAGATTTGGTCCCCATNANTNCTATCTCGGTCAACCAAATTTGTAAGCGCCATAACTTCTGCTTGTAANGCATTAGCAACACCCTTTGCTTCCGACCGCAACCCACGCGCTGTATTTTCTTCAATTTGANAGGCAGCCCGNTCTGCCTCTATTTTTGCAAGATTCTTCTCAGCATCGGCAGCCCCATTAATAACCATTACTTCATTTGATGTCGCTTTTTTATGCGCACTTGAAGTGATCTTTTCTTGCTCTTCCGTATCCAAGATGGATTTTTTTGCGATAAGCTCTGCAGTCTCAGATTTTCCCAATCGTTTTTCTGCATCTTCAATGAAACGTTGAGCGGATTGGTGACGTGCAGCTACACGGGCAAAATCTTCTGTTACCTCAGAAAGTTGAGTCTCACGGTTGTGAAGCACAGTTGCCGCTTCAGACGCCGCTGCTGCAACTTTTTTAATAAGTGCCCCATGACCTGTACTGAAGGCCTCAAGTTCCAATAATTCTGTATTTAGGCGTGAAATAGTCATTTCTGCGTCGTGGTTTAAACTGTCTTCTCGCGTCATATCGGCAGATAATTCAGCAATAGTTTTCTTCAGGTTAGAGATTGCTTCATTAGCACGTTCTTCCTGATCACCCAAATTGTCTTTTTCTACATTCAACCTCTGCAAAGCAGCATTCGCATTAGCCGCTTCTTCTCGTGATGGCGGTAAAACTTCTTCACATTCTTGCCGGACTTTAAGCATTTTTTGTACATTAGTTTCTGCTTGGGACGCCTTTATGGCCCCAACTCGAAGTGCTTCCTTAGCGACTATCAGTGCCTCATCAGCCTCTTTCCACCGACGGTAAAGCAGTAAGCCTTCCGCCAATCGAAGGCTTACTCCTAATTCCTTATATCGAGCAGCTTGTTTTGCCTGGCGAGATAACTGTGATAATTGGTTTCCTAACTGCTCAATTAAATCAGCAACTCGCAATATGTTAGTTTCGGATCCCTTCAGCTTTAATTCCGCCTCGTGTCGTCGAGCATACAAACCGGAAATGCCTGCCGCCTCCTCTAAAATACGACGACGCGCTTTCGGTTTCGCATTAATTAGGTCACTAATCTGGCCCTGTCTGACCAGGGCTGGTGAATGAGCGCCAGTACTCGCATCAGCGAAGAGCATCTGTATATCACGAGCGCGGACATCTTTGCTATTAGCTTTGTAAGCTGATCCAATATCTCGAGTGATCCTACGCACTACGTCGAGAAGGTCACTCGCGTTAAAACTGGCCGGTGCTAGACGTTTTGAATTATCTAATTGTAGGCTAACTTCAGCAAAATTTCGTGCTGGACGCGTCGCAGTACCTGCAAAGATTACATCCTCCATGCCATCGCCACGCATGGCTGTGGGACGATTTTCTCCCATTACCCAGCGCAATGCTTCAAGCAGGTTTGATTTACCACAACCGTTCGGGCCAACTACACCTGTCAACCCATCCGCGATTATCAGATCTGTTGGATCGACAAAGCTTTTGAACCCATTTAGGCGTAATTTGGAAAATCGCACTGCTATAAATCCTAATGATTCTTGTTGAAGTAGTTTGACGATTTGGAGAGGATTAAGTCAACGCAATAACGCAAGATAGAGTGATATCTAAAGATTTATCCACAAGATGTTGAAAGTTTAATTGTTTCCGATAGTTATTATCGAAATTTAAAATATCTCAGCGTGGTATGTTCAAGGATACACAAAATCTACATTTTGCTGATAAAAATACTGAATTTCAAAATAACGTGACGCTCCAAGGATTATCAAAGTGTAAATGCCGATAGTCTGCAATCGGTTGTCGCAAACGACCTTGACCAGATCACAGAAGCAATGCAGTTGTATTTATGTAAGGTGTTCAATGGACGCAAAGCGTTCAGAACTGAAACGGGAATTTGGAATGGGTGACCCGTATTGGGATCCAGAGCCAAAGCCGCCCCCGCGACTGTATGCGGTTTGGGTTTGTCATGTACCACTGGGAAACTGGGAAGGTGACAAACCATCATGCCGTAAGCCAGGAGACCGGCCTTCACCATATGTAAACCACCTGTCGGGTGTGACGGGTTTAGGAGATAAAAAAATGACGACTAAAACACATGAAGTTGTAGATTCAACACAGGTAACTATTGGTATTGTAATTGCTTTTGTTACAGGACTGGCATTGCTGTTTGCATCTGGATACGCACAGGCTACAGCCCTCCACGATGCTGCCCATGACCAACGCCACGCTATGGCTTTTCCCTGCCATTAAAAAAAATGGTAAAAAATCTTTTTATCAGCGCACTGTGTGCGGGTATTGTTGCAGGGCTGATAGCCGCCCTGTTGCAATTCATTTTCGTCATACCGGCCCTACTCGAGGGAGAGTTGTTTGAATCAGGTGTACACGTCCACTTTGGCTTAGATGGATCACCGCAAAGCGATCGAGCTTCGCCCAGCTTAGGCGATGACTGGAGCCGTCATAGTATGACTGTGGCTTTTAACATTGTGACATACACTGGATATGGCCTGCTTCTGGCCGCTATGATAGCTTTTGCAGGTCTTAAAGGGATCATAACAACTCCCCGTAACGGCTTGGTGTGGGGGCTATGCGGTTTCATTGCTGTACAATTGGCACCCGCAGTAGGCCTACCACCGGAACTACCTGGGACGATTGGCGCTGAAATAGGACCACGTCAAATTTGGTGGCTTGGAACAATTTTGGCGACATCTCTTGGACTTGGACTAATTGCGTTTGGTCAGAATTACCTACCACTGGGCGGGATAGCCATTATCGCGATACCACATTTAGTTGGCGCACCACATCTCGATGTATTTTTTGGTGTAGCACCACCAGAGCTTGCAGCAGAATTCTCCACGCTCAGCTTGGGTACTGCAGCGGCAGGATGGGTCGTTTTGGGCTATCTGGTGTCAGAGATGCTTCAACGGTTAGACAAAAGCACTTAAAGCTTTGGCACGCGTCCCTTCAAACAAAGACGAAGACGCCCAGCCTTCTGGGCGTCCTCAATCCATCCATCAGGGGCATCATTATAAAGTTTGAGCAAACCGAGCATATCTTGGGTATCAGTCTGCGGGTCGGCTCCAGAAAAAAGATAAGTCGCCTTTTTGTGGCCCTGAAGGGCAAAGGATAGTGGGGTATCACACATGTTTAGACAGGGAGTCGTTAATACATCAATGTTCAAACCATGCTTGGCAACTGCGGTTGACAGCTGGCTCGCCCAAGCAAGTCCAACAGGTGCAGAGTCTTTTTCTGCACAGGTTTCACATATCACTACTCGATCTTTCACAAAGTATCCTTTTATCTAAAATCTAGCCGCCCCAAAACACTCCTAGCCTAATCACAAGGAAATATAACATGGTAACAAAAATTCCTGCTACAATCATTACCGGCTTTCTTGGGTCAGGTAAAACAACGTTGATCCGCCACATGTTACAAAATGCCAAGGGCCGAAGGATTGCTTTGATCATCAATGAATTTGGTGATTTGGGTGTTGATGGTGACATCCTAAAAGGCTGTGGCGACGAAACCTGCCGCGAAGAGGATGTCGTGGAGTTATCGAATGGCTGCATCTGCTGCACTGTAGCAGATGATTTCATCCCAACCATAGAGAAGTTGCTAGAACGGGAAGACAAGCTGGACCATATTGTCATTGAAACCAGTGGTTTGGCCCTACCGCAACCTTTAGTTCGAGCATTTAATTGGCCAAAAATTTCTACGCAGGTAACCGTGGATGGCGTGGTAACAGTGGTAGACGGAAAGGCTGTCACTGAAGGACGCTTTGCACATTCTGTCGAAGCGGTCGATGCGCAACGTAAACTTGATGAGAATCTAGATCACGAAACCCCACTATCAGAACTTTTTGAAGATCAAATTGCCTGCGCGGACATGATTGTAGTAAACAAAGCGGATTTACTAAATTCCGTACAAGCAGATGATTTAATGATTAACCTCGAGAATTCAGCACGCAGTGGTGTTCAAGTCTTGAAAACTTCTATGGGCAAACTGCCAGTGGATGTATTATTGGGTCAAGGAATTGGAGCAGAGACTGATTTGGCTTCACGCCATGAAATCCACCATCATCATCATGATCATGACGACGAAAAGCAATTGGATGAGGATCATCTGCACGAGCATGATCATGACGCTTTTGAAAGCTTTGTAGTCAACCTTCATGAGATTGAAGATGCCGACACGTTTGCAACCCAAGTCTCTAGTATCATCCGAACGCATGACATTTTGCGCCTTAAAGGCTTTGTAGCTGTGGCAAAAAAACCGATGCGTCTTACACTTCAAGCTGTTGGTTCCAGGGTTGAGACTTATTTTGATCAACCTTTTGACAAGGCCCCCCGTGTTACGCGACTTGTGGTGATTGGCCAATCTGGTTTAGATCGGCCTTCAATTGAGGCAGCACTAAACGCCTGCACCACAATCAAGTAATCCAATGGTTGTTATTGAGCGAGGAAATCCACACGAGCCACAAGCGACAGCTTTGTTGCAAGCCAGCCAGTTGCTGATGCAATCACTGTTCCCACCTGAGGACAATGCCTATTTATCAATTGATGAACTTTGTTCAGAAAATGTACATTTCTTTGTCGCCCGCAACGGCGCCATGTTGCAAGGAACTGGCGCATTGGTGATAAACAAAAAATATGGAGAAATAAAATCCATGTTCGTAGATCCCAAGGCCCGAAGACAAGGGATAGCAGCTACCATCTTAAAAAGCCTGGAGGAACTAGCTCACAGAACGGGCCTGAGGTTAATACAATTAGAAACTGGAAACAAATTGCAAGCTGCAGTCCATTTCTATGAACGGCACGGTTTTATTATCTGCGAGCCTTTTGGTAGGTATACATCCAACCCAAGCAGTATTTTTATGAAAAAACTGCTATGAAGTTATTTTTTTTCCTTACGCAGTTCAGCAGCTGCTTTCATCCGGGCGAGCAATTCAGCCTTGCTCTCACTTTTTCCAAAAGGGTTTTCACTGCTTCCTTTGGCGTTGTGTTCGTTATGGCGCGGGCTATTACCACGCTGTTTAATGCTACCAACATTTTTGTAGGCCATGATATATCCTTTAAAACAGCTTACCGTTTAGTGATGGCAAATGCCCTATTCCCACACAATGAGCAATACGAGTCCACCTGATGCACCTACTTGCCGCTACACCCGGATCTGTAGATGATGGAAAAGAGCCTGTTGATTTGGGTCAAACTCCAGCTGAAGTTATCTTTATCTCTGCTGCTGATACTGAACTTGCAGCGCTTTCAACAGCACGCTCCGAGATGTCAGACCCACCAAGCCTGCGGTTAGCCAATATGATGCACCTTCAACATCCTATGTCAGTAGATCTTCACATTGAGTCCTGTGCTTCAAAAGCAAAATTAGTTGTGGTCCGCGTATTGGGTGGTGCCAGTTATTGGAAATATGGCTTTGAGCAATATGCAGCTCGTTTAATTGATGCAGGGGTAGCCTTTGCAGCATTACCCGGTGACGACAAACCAGATCGGGAACTTCGCCAATTTTCAACAATCCCCGACGAGGATTATGACTCGCTTTGGGCATATCTTGTGGAAGGTGGACCTAAAAACTCGGTAAATTTCCTTAATTATTGCAACTCCATCATCAATCAAGCCGACCCACCACAAGCTGCTGAGTCCCTTTTACGTGCTGGTGTATACTGGCCAGGCGCAGGCATCTCAGATATTTCATCCGTGCAGGAAGAATGGAAGGAAAACGCACCAGTCGTACCGTTAGTTTTCTATCGGGCATTGGTGCAAGGAGCTGGGCTTAACCCAATCAACCGAATGGTCAGGGCTCTGCTCCGTGAAGAGATTAATCCACTCCCAATTTTTGTGGCGTCATTAAAAGATCCTATTTCAGTAGCTACGCTGGACCAACTATTTCAATCCACTGATCCGGATGCTATTCTAAATTGCACATCATTCGCTGTAGGCAATCCACATGGGGACGGGAACCCAGAAAACCCGCTGACCCTGCCTTCCGCCTGCAAAGCACCCGTCCTCCAAGTTGTTCTCTCAGCAAGTACTGAGCAGGATTGGGAAAAGGGGCTAAATGGCCTCTCTGCTCGCGATATAGCCATGAATGTGGCCCTACCCGAAGTTGACGGTCGGATTTTGTCGCGTGCTGTTAGCTTCAAGGGCGAAGCATTTTTTGATGAAGCCACACAATGCCCAATTGCCACATATAAGGCTCGCGGTGACCGCATCTCTTTTGTAGCAGCCCTTGCCTCAAATTGGACCAACCTGCGGCGGACCAATGCCTCAGAGCGTCAGGTTGCATTGGTGTTGGCGAATTATCCTAATAAGGACGGTCGACTTGCAAATGGAGTTGGGTTGGATACCCCAGAATCAGCAATTTCTATTTTAAAATGCCTACAAAAAAATGGATATAATGTTCTAGATCTTCCCAAAGACAGCACAGATTTAATGGCCCATATAATGGCAGGACCTACCAATTGGCTGACAAATCGCGTGGATCGTAGTGGTGGTAAAACCCTTTCACTGACTGACTACTTGAAACACTATAAAGAACTTCCCTATAGCCTTCGCAAACGAATTGAGGATCGCTGGGGTACTCCCAGCCTAGATCCGTTTTTTGAACCAACGACTGAGGCTAAAGGAGGTAATTTTAAACTATCCATTACGCAGTTCGGAAATGTCACCTTGGGCCTACAACCAGCGCGAGGTTATAACATTGACCCAACAGAAACATATCATTCACCAGACCTTGTCCCACCACACAACTACCTTGCTTTCTATTTTTGGCTCCGCCACTCACAAGGAGCCCACGCAATTGTGCATCTGGGCAAGCATGGGAACTTAGAATGGTTACCTGGCAAGGCGGTTGCTTTAAGTGAGGAGTGCCTACCAGAGGCAATTTTGGGGCCAACTCCACATCTCTATCCATTCATTGTGAATGATCCCGGAGAAGGCACTCAGGCCAAAAGGCGGTCTCATGCTGTTATCATTGACCACCTAACTCCACCAATGAGCCGCGCAGAAACATACGGACCTCTGCGAGATTTAGAAGCTTTAGTAGATGAATATTATGAAGCTGCAGGCATTGATCCACGTCGTATTGATTACCTAAGACGTGAAATCCTTACACTAAGCGCTACTACTGGCTTGGACAAAGATATTGGGTTCCAAGGGGAAGAAAGTGGAGATTTAGCAAAATTAGACGCCTATCTTTGCGATTTGAAAGAAGCCCAAATCCGAGATGGATTACATGTTTTTGGGCAAACCCCGGAAGGTTCACAGCTAAGAGACTTAACAATCGCTCTGGCACGCATTCCACGCAGTTCAGGCAAGGCAGGCAATGCGTCTCTTTTGCGCGCAATAGCAGATGATTTTGGCATGGGATTTGATCCGCTGGACTGTAATCTTGCAGAATTATGGCAAGACCATAAGCCTGAAGCATTGGTTGCAGTTAGCGATGATATCTGGCGAAGTAATGGGGACACAGTTGAGCGGCTCGAACTGCTGGCTCAGAGTATGGTCGAGACAGATATCCAACCACCTGGTCCAAAATCTTCCATGGTTATAGACCACATACGCGATCAAATTGCTCCAACACTGGCCAGATGTGGCCCGTATGAGATCAAAGGCCTGTTAAGCGCACTTGCCGGAAAATTCGTGAACTCAGGACCTTCCGGCGCTCCCACTCGGGGCCGTTTAGATGTCTTGCCAACTGGACGGAATTTTTACTCAGTCGACAGCCGAGCTGTGCCCACGCCAACGGCTTGGGCCTTAGGCTGGAAATCTGCCAACCTATTAATCGATAAGCATTTACAGGATCATGGGGATTGGCCTCGTGCACTATTACTAACTGCATGGGGCACCGCCAATATGCGTACTGGCGGAGATGATATAGCCCAGTGTTTGGCCCTAATGGGCGTGAAACCCAAGTGGGATACCGCCAATCGTAGGGTTACGGGCTTTGAAATTATCCCTTCAAGCACTTTGGGACGTCCACGTGTCGATGTCACGCTGCGTATTTCAGGTTTTTTTCGTGATGCTTTTCCAGGGTTGATTGATTTAGTTGATAGCGCCGCGCGGGCCGTTTTGGCATTAGATGAGCCGAATGAGATAAACCCAGCTAAAGAAAATGGTCCTGGAGCAAGAGTTTATGGCTCCAAGCCTGGAGCATACGGAGCAGGATTACAGGCTCTGATAGATGAAAGGATATGGGACACTCAGGCTGATTTTGGGGCGGCTTATCTAGAATGGGGTAGTTACGCTTATGGTGAAGGCCGGGCCGGTAATCAAGATCGTACAGGATTTGAGGCTCGGCTAGGTCAGGTAGAAGCAATAGTACAAAATCAAGATAACCGAGAGCACGACCTTCTCGACAGCGATGACTATTACCAATTCCAGGGAGGCGCAGCAGCTGCTATAACTAGTTTACAGGGACAAGCCCGTCCCATCTATCACAATGACCATTCCCGTCCAGAACGTCCAATAATACGTACTTTAGATGATGAAATAGCGCGGGTAATACGTTCCCGTGTATTAAACCCAAAGTGGATTAACGGGGTTAAGCGCCACGGTTATAAAGGTGCATTCGAAATTGCTGCAACTGTGGACTATATGTTTGCTTTCGCAGCTACCACTGGCGCTGTAAAATCGCATCACTTTGATGCCGTGGAGTCCACATTTTTGGAAGATGATGATAATAGAAACTTTATTGCTAAAGCAAATGCACCAGCTCTTCGCGAAATAGCACAACGACTTCAAGAATCTATCGATCGGGGCCTTTGGCACCCCCGTTCTAATTCCGCCAGAGCTCGAGTCGCAGATCTACTGCCAAAGGACTAGGAGAACATCTTTCTCATTTGAGATATATTTTAATCAACTTAAAGCGTTACTTGCACCTAATATTTCAAACGATAAAGTGCTGTAAAGATTAGGAAACAGACATGACCGATGATGCCGCCCGCCACGCTATGAAAATGGCAAAGAAAAAAGCAGCCCGTGACAAAATAATGGCAACAAAGACCGATGAAAAAGGATTGGTAATTGTGCACACTGGGAAAGGAAAAGGAAAGTCTTCAGCCGCATTTAATATGATTTTTCGTCATATTGCGCATGAACGTAAAAGTGCTGTGGTTCAATTCATAAAAGGTGGAATGAGCACTGGGGAGCGGGATTTAATTATATCCCACTTTAGTGAGCTTTGTGCGTTTCACACAATGGGCGAAGGTTTCACTTGGGAGACTCAGGACAAAAACCGTGATACTGAGATGGCCCAAGCAGCTTGGGCAAAAGCCAAGGAGCTAATTTTGGATGAATCAAATCACATGGTCTTGCTCGATGAAATTAATATTGCATTGCGCTACGATTATATTGACATCAAGGACGTAGTTGCATTTCTACAAAACGAGAAACCATTCATGACCCATGTCGTGTTAACTGGCCGTAACGCTGATGCAAGTTTGATTGAGATGGCAGATTTGGTTACAGAGATGGAACTTGTAAAACATCCATTTCGTTCGGGAATAAAAGCGCAAATAGGTGTAGAATTCTAATTTTAATTGCTTACTTCGTCTGCAACACCTCGCAAATGTTGCTGACATCTTGGGATCATAATATGGCTATTAAAAGACTTTTAACCGAATTTGGTATGGGTTCATCTTTGCGAAGATGCGACTATACCGAAGCCGCTGTGCGTGCTGTAAAAGATGCTCTTTGGCATAATTCAATAAACATAGCTGAACTTTTTGGAAAAGAAAAAACAGAGATGTTAGTCGATGTCCAAATTGGCGTTCAGAAACCTAAGTCTATAAATGTTTCTACAGTCTCAAAAATATTCCCATACGGAAAAATTACTGTTCGTGTAATCCATGGTGGATTAGATATTCCCCGCGCAAAGGGTAATCCTACGGTCATTGCAAATGCAGCTATTTCAGTAGCTTTAGACCTAGGAATTCCACAATGACTGATCATAGGTTCATCATCGAAATGGGTACTGGCAATGATCAGTATGGTCAAGATTATACTAAAGCAGCGCGCCGAGCTATTGAGGACGCATTACACCATTCCTCCATACCAATGTTTGAAGCATTAAATCCCACGTTAGGTCTTTCCGCAGAAGACATGCGCATTCAGGTTACCGTCGCAGTTCAGAAACCCGATCTTGTTGATACAAATGCATTACTAAAGGTCTTGCCCCATGGCAAAGTAAATGTACTAGCACTAATAGGAGGGATGAATGTAGAGAACCCAGAAAGTGGAAAGATTATTGTAATTGCCACCGCCGCAGTTGAAGCTTTTTTACCCTACCTCGGAAACAGGGCATGACAATTAAACTTGATTAATATTGAAATTTTTGTCCAGATTAATTCATCTTATCTAGATGCCAAACTTGCATTAGCAAGAAAGTCATCAGGAATACGATCAATTCCATCCAAAACCAAATCCGCCATAACCTGGCCAATTTTCGGCGCCATGCCAAACCCAATTTTAAATCCACCGTTAGCAATAAACCAATCATGGTTCACCGGATGCCTGCCCAACATAGGCGCACGTGTGAAAGCCCTTGGGCGGATGCCTGCCCAACGAGAAATGACCAATGCATCTTTCAAAACTGGAAACAGTTTTTTAGCCTTGGCAATAAGTTCGTCTAACTTTTTATCCGTTTTTACGGTTGATTTAAAATAGCGCTCACTAGTGGAGCCTATAGCAACGGTACCATCTAAATGTGGTACAACATGCAAACCATCAGAAAACAGCTGCGGTCGATCTGGACAATTAAAGTCAAGAAGTGCCGCCTGTCCTTTTACTCCATTGCCAACCTCTTGCCCTAGAGTTTCCGATATTTCAATCAAACCTTGCCAGCCACGTGCATCTACAATGGCTCCATGCATAGCTCCAGCCGTTGTAATCACACCACCTAAATTTTCAATAGCCCGAGCAAGGGCCTTGACCGCCTGAAGAGGATGAATATGCGCTGACAGCGTATCATATATCAATTGTCCTGTTGCAGAGGGGGGGGCCCATTCTCCCATTTGGCTGGAAGAGACAACCTCCCAAATAGCCTTATCACCCCAATTTTCTTTCGCATCAGAAATACGTGACAGCGCCAATGAGACTAATCGCTCTTCGTTAATTGGTTGCAAACGGCCATTGTTAGCAAAACCTGTCGACAGTTCAGAATAAGCTTCAACTTCAGGCCAAAAACTACGAGAATATAACAAACTTTCTAATTGAAACTGTTTCTTTGGTAACCATAAGTCAGGCGTATGGGGTGCTAGCGCGCCAACCAAGCCACCACTGGCCCCCTTACCGACACCAGACGGATCTATCACGCGCACTCTTGCACCGCGCAAACTACAACAAAATGCAATCGAAAGGCCAAATACTCCGGCACCTAAAATTGTCACGTCGGCAGTTGCCAAAATCCTTGTCCTTCTGCATGGTCTCCCAAATATATAGGATATGCTATGCCTGCTCACCAGCCCAGCATCATAAAATGGTGTGATGGAGTGCCAATTTCAACTCAATTTTCTGATCCTTACTATTCGTTAGAAAATGGTTTGGCAGAATTCCAGCATGTTTTTATGTCAGGTAACAAACTTCCCCAAAGGTTTGGTGATGGCTTTCACATTGCAGAACTTGGTTTTGGAACTGGTCTTAATCTTTTAGGCGCAATCACTGCATGGAGAAACTCTGGAACCAAAGGCAAATTATACTACACCAGCTTTGAAGCCTTCCCACTTCAATATAGTCAAATGGCAAAAGCACATCAAAAGTTTCAAGAACTTAATAGGTTATCAGTGGAACTGGAACCACTTTGGTCATCTGAATTCGAATTACCAGATCTAAAATTTCAGTTGATCTTAGGCGACGCTCGACAGACACTCCCAGCTTGGCCGTTTAAGGCTGATGCCTGGTTTCTAGACGGTTTCTCACCCGCTAAAAATCCTGAACTTTGGGAACCTATACTTATGAAAGAGGTTGCCAGCCACACAAACTCGGGTGGAAGTTTTGCCACCTATACTGCCGCTGGGTTCGTACGCCGTGGTCTGCAAGAAAGTGGTTTCAAAGTTGAGCGCATAGCAGGCTTTAAACGCAAAAGACATATGACTATCGGAACTAAGACATGAGTGTAGAAAACAATACTAGGCTTGGGGTCCTTCTAATGTTTGGCACAACATTTGTGTTCGCTGTCCAAGACGGATTAAGCATGCATCTGTCTTCTACGTATAACGTGTTCATGGTTGTAATGGTCAGATACTGGTTTTTCGCAGCCTTCGTCATGACCATTTCTGCCAAAAAAGCAGGCGGCTTACGAAAAGTAGCTCAAACCCGTCAACCCTATCTACAAGCGTTTAGAGGGATACTGCTTGCTACCGAAATATGCATAATGGTATCAGGATTCACTTTTTTAGGCTTAGTTGAAAGCTTAGCAATATTTTCCTCCTATACATTGATAGTGGCAGCTATGTCAGGCCCAATTCTGGGAGAAACAGTGGGTTGGCGACGTTGGATCGCAATCGTTGTTGGGCTATTCGGGGTACTTATTATTCTAAAACCAGGCCTTGGCATATTTTCAAGCTATGCCGTAATTCCTCTCGTCGCAGCCTTTATGTTTGCACTTTATAGCCTGCTTACGCGATACGCAGCACGTCAAGATAGCAGTGCCACCAGCTTCTTTTGGACAGGAGTAATGGGTTGTATTGTAATGACTGCGGTAGGTGCTTTTAATTTGCAAAATATGATCATTACGGATTGGATTTTGATGTTGTGTTTATGCTTAACAGGAGCAACTGGACACTGGCTGTTAATCCGCTGTTATGAAGTCGCTGAAGCCTCTGAAGTCCAACCCTTCACTTATCTGCAGCTTGTATTTGGTGCCACTATTGGAGTTTTGGTTTTTGGCGAAGTTATTGAAGCTAACGTTGCTATTGGCGCTGTATTGGTTGTAGCTGCAGGGTTGTTTACACTTTGGCGCGCCAGAGTGGCACTCACTTAGATCGGCCAACTGGCCTCAAAGAAACAGCCGGTGCAGCAAATGGCGGCGGTGGACGATAATTACCTTTTAGTTCCGTTAAAAAATTTAGAGGGCTAGTCTGGCCGGCGAGGCGTGCTCGGTAATTTGGTAAACTTTCGGCTACCCGCATTACGTAATTTCGAGTTTCACCAAACGGAATTTGTTCGATCCAATCAATTACATCTATCTGACCCAATCTAGGATCGCCAAGCTGTTCTGTCCAGTTTCTTGCACGACTTGGACCTGCATTATAAGCGGCCGCAACCTGCACCGGACTATTACCAAATTCTTCTTGGAGCTCCTGTAAATATCTAATGCCTATTCCTGCATTATAATATGGGTCCTTCAACATCTTGTTTCGTGAATATCGAACTCCCAGTTTTCCAGCCATTTCTTTAGCTGTTTTTGGCATAACTTGCATCAAACCAAGCGCTCCTACTCTTGAGATTGCTCCAGCAAAAAATTCACTTTCACGCCTGGCAATTGCCAATCCTAATTCTGGAGCAATATCTTTTTTATTAACTAGGATAGGATGTAGCGGATAAAAGTGGCGTTCAAGCATTACGTTATACTGTGCCGCCCGCTTTCCAAGCATTAGTTGTAAATATGGGATCCTGAGCTCCTCAGCCATACCAGCAAGCTTCGCCATGTCATTGGAATTTTGACTTTCCGCCAAATGGGTTAGAAATCGTACTCCACGACGAGGCTGTCCAACCTTGAAAAACAACAAACCTGCCTCCAAAACGCTGGAATTAGCAAAGCCAGATTGTCGCCACCCCAAGTGCATACCGCTCCCAATAAGCCTTGGATTTAAAGGAACGCCCGCAGCTTCAGATGCCAGTAGTCCATAGAAAGAAGTTTGGTAACGTGCACCTTTCTTGTAGGCACGCGTCGAGGCATCAAGCTGGCCAATTGCTTGAAGGGCTCGTCCTTGCCAATAGTGGGTGCGACCCAATGATATAGCGCTACCTACGGCAGCTTCATGATTTTTGAAGTGTACTAAAGCTGCCTGTGGGTTATTTAATTTTCGTAAAGCTATGAATCCAGCCAGCCACTCCAGCTCCGCATAATCCCTACCCTCTTTTAGTTGATGGTTTTTTAAAACATCATAAGCTTTTTCACTTTTTTTGTCCCACATCAAATCTCGTGCTAAATTAAGACGCGCTGCAGCCCATTTATCAGGTTTGCCTAAACGTCCCAGGGTATCAGATTGAAACAAAAGGAGCTCAATCGCTTTATCTGGCAACTTATGCCTCAAACGCCATTCAAACCTATCATACGCTAACCCCGGGTCGCGCTTAAGATCTTCAGGGATACGGGAAATGAGCAATTGAAGCCCACCACGATTTCTTTGTAAAGCCAAACGCGCTTTAGCAAGTTTAGCTGGCCCATCATCAACCCTGTGCAGAATTCTTGCGGCATCAGAAGCGGCTCCTTTCCACAGTAACATATCAAGACGAATTTCGTGTAACTTTTTTAAATGTTTACCAAAATCAGCCAAAAACTCCTTTTCTTGGTCAGGCTCCATAATAAAACTGACCCAGGCATTTTGAGCTACAAGGATCGCTTCTGGTTTTTGGTCCAGCTTGCTAAGTGCTTGGGCAAGCCTGAGCGCTCCCAGACCTGTTTGAGGTTGATGAAATTGAAAAAAATCCATTATATCACTGGTTCGGTCATCTTCTGTGATAGTTATTTCGCTACGCTTACGTAGATAGGGCAGGCCTGGCCAATCTGGCCTTCGGCGCAAAAAATTCAATGTATCTACCAACTGGCCTTTTCCAGCACGCAATTGATCCCATTCTATAATGTCAGTGGCGACAACTCCGGCTGGCTCTACGAGTTTTTTTGCTGCGGTCCAATTACCTTTTTCTGTAGCCGCTAAAGCAGCGCGCAACGAAGCAACAGTAGTGGAATCTTGCGCTATCACCGGGGAGTGCGACATCAATATTAGCAATAAAAAAACAAAAATCTTCATATTTATGAACTTGCGCTTGGAAAAAAAAACTTTCAATCATAAATCTTGGCAAACCTTTAGGTTCCAGTTAATGTTTTTAAAAAATTTTAAGCTAAAGCGATGCAGCCTCAGTTGAAAGGAAACGTTATGATCTCAGGATCCTTACCAGCCCTTGTTACTCCGTTCTCAAATGGAAAAGTTGACATTGCCGCACTAAAAAAACTTGTTGATTGGCATATTGATCAGGGTAGCTACGGGTTAGTCCCAGTGGGTACAACTGGCGAAAGCCCCACCTTAACACATGAAGAGCATGATGGCGTGGTCGCAACCGTTATTGCTCAAGCGGCGGGTCGCATTCCAATTATTGCAGGTGCGGGATCCAACAACACGGCGGAAACAGTACGACTGGTTAAAGCTGCAAAAAAAGCAGGGGCAACAGCCGCACTTGTCGTAACTCCCTACTACAACAAACCAACGCAAGCTGGATTAGTTACACACTTTCTGGCAGCAGCAGATTGCGGCTTAGACATCATAATTTATAATATTCCTGGCAGGTCCGTTGTCGACATGACTGCTGAAACCATGGGAGAATTAGCGGAGCATAGGCACATTATTGGTGTGAAAGACGCTACAGGCGATCTAGCTAGAGTACCTCAGCAAAGGCTTAGCTGTGGCAAAGATTTTATTCAACTATCGGGAGAAGATGCAACTGCGCTCGGATTTAATGCTCATGGGGGCGTTGGTTGTATTTCAGTAACAGCAAATATGGCACCTGCTCTTTGTTCTCAAATGCAAAAAGCTACTTTAGAGGGAGATTACTCAGGTGCGCTTAGCATTACAGATCAGCTGATGCCACTACACTTAGCAACATTTTTAGAACCGGGTTTAGTCAGTGCAAAATATGGTCTGTCAAAATTGGGTCTTTGCTCTGAAGAAGTGCGTTTGCCACTGGTTGGTTTGTCAGACGCAGCAAAAACTCAGATGGACGAAGCACTTCAACACGCTGGTTTACTTAGTTAATGATACAAATATTTCAAAAGACAGTATCCTAATCAAAAAGTTACTACATGTTTTTTTTGTTCTAAAACTTAATTTCAATCAGGTCGCAGAAAATAGGCAAATTAAGACTAAAGATATGTATTAAGCTCTTCCTATCCATACTTAAGATTTTAAAGCCCGCTTCCTACAAACTATAATACAAAAATTATCATATATTTGTCTTATGTTTCAGCCTATTGGCAATACTACAACACCTCCATATACAGAAACTATTATGGCTAACAAAAAATCCGATCCTAATTATCATATCATCGCAGAATATCGACGTGCCCGCTATGATTATGAGATTCAAAATGATATCGAATGCGGCGTTATATTGATGGGGTCTGAGGTTAAGTCTCTAAGAGAGAAGAATGGAAATATTGCTGAAAGCTATGCCACTGTTGAAAATAGCGAACTTTGGTTAGTAAACTCCTACATTGCACCATTTGCACAAGCGAAAACTTGGGGGCATGAAGAAAAACGCCGTCGTAAATTATTGGTGTCCAAGCGTGAATTATCGCGGCTATGGAATGCTACTCAACGCGAAGGTTTAACTCTGGTACCGTTAGTTATGTACTTTAACCATAAAGGTCGTGTAAAAATAAAACTGGGTATAGCCAAGGGTAAGAAAAATCATGACAAACGTGCAACCGAAGCAAAACGTGACTGGGGACGCCAAAGACAACGACTTATGAAACAAGGTATATAATTTCGAATTTTCAATCTTAGAACCAAAACATTATTCCGTTCTTCAACATCTGATTACAAAAACTCTTGTTTTGCCTATTCACGCTAGTTAAATCGGGGCAGTTCTGAAGGGCAACATAATTATGCAAAATGATCCTAAAACATTAGTGTCTTCAAAGTGGTTGAAGTCAAACATGTCGGAGCCTCATGTTAGGATCTTAGATGCGAGCTGGCACCTCCCCGCTGAGAAACGTGATCCCCAAAAAGAATTTTACGATGGGCATATTCCAAACGCACGGTTCTTTGATATTGATGATATTTCTGATCACCGATCCACACTGCCCCATATGGTACCACCAATTGAGAAGTTTATGTCGCGCGTCCGAGCTCTTGGAATAGGCGATGGGCATCAAATTGTAGTTTATGACAGCAAAGGTCTGTTTTCAGCCGCAAGGGTTTGGTGGCTTTTTCGTTTGATGGGCCATGAAACAATTGCGGTCTTGGACGGTGGTTTACCAAAATGGATCTCTGATGGAAATTCAATTGATACTACCGCCCCCACAATACGGGACAGGCATATGACTGTTCACCAAAACCTACAAATGGTATACGACGTAACACAAGTAGCCCATGCCGCTAAACTTAGGGATCATGAAATAATTGATGCACGTTCTACAGCTCGCTTTCGTGGTGAGGCGTCTGAACCTCGACCAGGTTTGCGTTCAGGGCATATACCCAACTCCAAAAATTTGCCCTTTAATCATGTTTTAAATAATGATCAGACAATGAAATCTGTAGATGAATTAACCAAGATTTTTACCAACGCTGGTATAGATCTGAAAAAGCCAGCAATCACCACTTGCGGGTCAGGCATTACTGCTGCTGTTTTGTCCTTGGCGCTCGAAAAAATTGGTAAATCTGATCATGCACTCTATGATGGCAGCTGGACTGAATGGGGCCAATTCCCAACACTTGATATTAGCACTGGAGACGGCTGATGTTCGATAAACTTAATGCCCAGCCTCAAGATAAAATTCTGAAACTGATGGGTGCTTACAAGGCTGATGTAAGAAAAAACAAAATTGACCTCGGAGTAGGTGTTTACAAAGATGCGTCTGGATCGACACCCATTATGCGTGCAGTAAAAGCGGCGGAAAAACAGCTGTGGAAAAATCAGGAAACAAAATCATATGTTGGCCTTGCCGGTGATCCAGAATTTGCCAGCAGCATGTTCGATTTAGTTTTAGGCACGGCCGTCTCGCCCGATCACCTGGCTGCTATTGCAACTCCAGGCGGTACTGGCGCAGTCAGGCAAGCTTTGGAATTAATAAAATTGGCGGCGCCAACGGCTACTGTTTGGTTTTCTAATCCAACCTGGCCGAACCACCTGTCCATTGTTACACATCTTGAAATTAACCGATCTGATTATCGATATTTTGATAGCAAAACTGGTGCCGTGGACTTTGACGGTATGCAAGCTGATATAGAA
>NZVF01000057.1 GCA_002698165.1 Planktomarina sp.
CAGCTAGCTTGTTACCCCGCCTTTCAATAACATAATCTCTGAATGTTTGATGGATATCTTCAAGCAAACCTTTTAGACGAANAACATCCTCATCTTTNTGCCNTTGAAANGGNTCNAGCATCGACTTTGATGTACCNGCAGTGTNAACGCGTCGCTCGATACCATAACGTTCAATCAATTGATTAAAACCAAAACCTGAAGAGATTACTCCAATAGAACCCACAACCGACGAAGGGTCTAAATAGATTTCATCTGCGCTCGCAGCCAACCAATAACCACCAGAAGCCGCGACGTCTTCAACAAATGCGTAAACTGGAATTTCCTTTTCGTCAGCCAGCCTTCGAATGCGCGCACCTATTAAAGACGATTGAACCGGACTGCCTCCNGGGGAATTTATAACCAANGCCAATGCGTTTGGTTTTTTCCCAAAAGCTTTTTCAAACACTGGAGCGAGCCCCGCATCNTTAAGACCACGATTAGTCGCTATTAATCCATCCAATCTTACAACTGAAACTGAATTACGTTCACGGCGAAAAGGAATTTTAATTTTCATGTTCTCCACATAGGACAACCCTGCGCTCTGAACAAGTCGCTGCTTTTCGTATTATGTTCGAATACGCCAGCCAGTTTTGAATATCCACCAGATGAAGGCCATACAACCAATTGTAAAAAAGCTAATGGCCGCTAAACTAACACCAATTGCTACATCAGCTTGCCCAAAGAAAGCCCACCGGAAACCTGAAATCAAATATACCACTGGATTAAACAAGGTAACTGTTTGCCATATTTGTGGTAACATTGAAATGGAATAAAAAGAACCACCTAAGAACACCAGCGGGGTCACAACGAGAAGTGGAACAAGGTTAAGTTGCTCAAAATTTCCTGCCCAGATCCCAATAATAAAACCCAACAAAGAAAATGACAAACACGTAAGGAGCAAAAATGACACCATTGCGATAGGGTGTTGTATTNTAATATCTACAAACAAAAAGGACGTACCTAGAATTACNAAGCCNATAAAAAGGCTTTTCGTNGCAGCNGCACCCACATAACCAACAACAATTTCAAGAAAATTNACTGGGGCTGAAAATAATTCATAAACCGTACCTATAAACTTAGGGAAATAAATGCCAAAACTGGCATTCGCTATTGATTGAGTCATAACAGATAGCATTATTAAACCTGGAACAATAAACGCCCCATAATCAATACCATCAACCGTTTCAATTCGGCTCCCAATCGCAGTACCAAATACTACAAAGTAAAGGCTTGTCGACAATACAGGTGAGACAAAAGATTGTAACAATGTTCTGAAAAACCGTGCCATTTCAAAAGTGTAAATTGCTTTTATTGCCGGAAGGTTCACTGTGTGTCCTCCTGAACGAGATCAACAAAAATATCTTCTAGACTTGATTGCTCTGTCTGGACATCTTTCATCTGTAGCCCAGCTAACCGAAGATCATTCAAAAGACCTGTGATGCCTGTGCGTTCAGTTTTAGTATCATATGTGTACGTGATTGCCGTCCCATCTGTAGCTAAATCAAGGGCATAACTTTTGAGCTTCGCTGGGATCTTGTCCGTGGGTTCCGCTAATTCGATACGTATCTTCTTTTTACCCATACGGCGCATTAGGGCATTTTTGTCCTCAACCAACAAAATCTCACCCCCATTTATGACACCAATTCTATCAGCAATGGCTTCTGCTTCCTCAATATAATGGGTTGTTAAAATAATAGTTACTCCCTGATGTTTTAGTTCGTTGACCGTGTTCCACATGTCTTTTCTTAATTCCACATCGACGCCCGCAGTAGGCTCGTCTAAAAATAAAACTCGTGGTTCATGGGACAATGCCTTAGCAATTGATAGACGCCGCTTCATTCCTCCAGAAAGAGTTATCACACGGGCTTCTCTTTTTTCGTAAAGCGATAATGTCCTTAAAACCTCATCAAGATAACCTTCATTTTTTTGTTTTCCAAATAAACCACGAGAAAACCTGATGGAGTTAATTACTGTCTCAAATGGTTCTAGCGCTAGTTCTTGTGGAACCAGACCGATCATTTCACGTGCCTTGCGGTAATCGGTGCCTATATCATTTCCACCAACAGTTATTTTGCCTGAGGTTAAACTTGAAATTCCACAAATAGTTGAAATTAAAGTGGTTTTTCCCGCTCCATTGGGTCCCAAAAGGGCTAAGATTTCTCCATCTTTAATTTCTAGATTTATACATTTAAGAGCCTCAAAACCACCATCATAGGTTTTGTTTACATTCTGGACAGAGACAATAGACGGCATTACACATCCTTATTTATATTCTAACCACGCCAGCTACGGAATTAGCCCATAACCACAAGCCTTCCAGTTTTTAAAATAAAATGGTGTAACTAAACCTAAATTGCCGGCATTCGTTTCTCTATTAGTTCCGACCACCAACTACAGCCTGCAGGTATTACGTTATCATCAAAATTATACATCGGATGATGGACCATTGCAGTATTTCCATTACCTACAAGAATATAAGCTCCAGGTCTTTCCTCAAGCAGGTAGGAAAAATCTTCGCCACCCATAACTAAATCTGCTTCTTCGCATGAACCAGAAACAGATCTTGCAACCTCAGCAGCGAATTTTGTTTGATCTTCATGGTTCACCATAACTGGATATCCACGTCGGTAAGTAACTTCAATGGTACCACCAAAAGTAGACGCTATCCCATCACAGATTTCAGATATACGTTTTTCAGCCAAAATACGCATCTTTTTGGACATCGTTCGGACGGTTCCTTTTATATATACATTTTGTGGTATTACATTGTAGGCTTTTGACGATGTCTCAACTGAAGTCACGGATACAACTATTTGATCAATGGGATCCGCATTACGGCTCGCGATAGTTTGCAAGGCCAATATCAGATGGCTGGACATCACAGTAGTGTCAATCGTTTCATGGGGCTTTGCGGCATGACCACCCAGTCCCTCTAATACAAGGTCAAATGTATCAGTCGCCGCAAAAAAGGATCCAGCTCGTATTGCAAAATTGCCAACGGGCATGCCCGGCATGTTATGCATACCGTAAACTTCGTTAATGTTCCAACGGGCCATCATCCCGTCATCACACATTTCTTTGCCACCACCNCCACCTTCTTCAGCAGGCTGNAAAATTAACACAGTNGTTCCATCAAAGTTGCGTGTTTCTGTTAAATACTTAGCAGCACCCAGTAACATCGCAGTATGTCCATCATGTCCACANGCGTGCATCGCTCCATCTATTCTTGAGGCATAATCAAGCCCTGTTTGTTCCTGCATTGGCAATGCATCCATATCAGCACGAAGACCAATAACTCTACCGGANGAAGTGTTGCCACCTTTGATAACTCCAACCACCCCTGTTCTTCCAATGCCCTCGACGACTTCATCGCATCCAAATTCACGCAACTTGTCAGCAACGAAAGCGCTAGTGCGGTGGGTTTCAAACAACAACTCGGGGTTTTGGTGGATATCGCGCCGCCAAGCCGCAATATCATCCTGCAGTTCGGCAAATCGGTTCTTTACTGGCATTATGTTGTCTCCAAAGGAACACTATCAAAAGTTTTCATGAAGTTTAAGCAAGCTTAGCCAGCAGATCACGCATAAATTGATGACCTGCTTCAAATTGTGCCACCTCGATGTACTCATTTGGCTGATGTGCTTGTGCAATGTCTCCTGGACCACAAACCACTGCTGAATACCCAGCTTCCTGAAATTGGCCAGCTTCTGTTCCATAACTTACAACGTGGCTGGCATTATCACCTGTGATAGCACGCACCAAACCCTCGGCCTCACCTGCTTCTTCTGGTTTCAAAGGCGGAACAGCAAAGCGTCGTTTGAGAGCAATGTCTGCTTCAGAACGAATTGCTTGCATATCGGCTTTTACCTCATTGACCTTATCAATATACATCTGGTTTAATCTAGCCGGCTCATCACCGGGCACCGCTCNGTAAAACATGTTGAAATGACANTCTTTAGCGGTAATGTTGTCGGCAGTACCNCCCGAAACTCTTCCAACATGCCACGTTGTGTAGGGAGGATCAAACATAGCAGCCAGAGGCCNAGGAGTTGTCACACGATTTAGTTCATTCTGTTCCGTAGCCCATTGAATAAGCCGCGCNCCCTCGTGGATTGCGCTCACACCCTGGTAATGAATCGAAGAGTGAACTTCAAAGCCTATAACATGTGTAGAAAATGCATTACCTCCCTTGTGGCCAGTAACTGCTTTGAGCATCGATGGTTCACCCACAATGACAGCGGAACCTTTAGGCACTACACCTTGCATGGCCTCAATCATTGGGGGCGCTCCTGTACAGCCTACTTCTTCATCAAAGCTGAGAGCCAACTGCAATGGACGGGTAATTTTTGCATAATGCGCCTCAACTAATGCCCAGAGGGCCAAAGCATCGAATCCCTTCATGTCGCATGTTCCACGACCGTAGTACTTACCGTCTTTCTGGACAACTTCCCAAGGATCTGTATCCCAAGGTTGGCCATCGATAGGTACAACGTCTGTGTGTCCAGATAGCACAACTGCACCTTCAACATTCGGACCCACATGAGCAAATAATGCCGCCTTCTCTGGTTGTTTTGGGTCTGGCCAGCGATGTGAAGTAATCCCATGTGAGGTTAAATAGGACTCGACCCAATCTATTAAAGGCAGATTGCTATCACGACTCACAGTTGGAAAACTAATTAAGTGGCTCATTAATTCCACAGGAGACAAACGAGACAAAGTTTCAGTGCTCATATCAATACCCACTATCAGTTATTAACACTTTATGACCTGGCGCCACCTCATGATAAACAGACGGCTCAGGCCTATATGAAACCGGGTGGATTGGTGACGGGAGTGGTTTAAAATTCAAATCTTTCTCATCTTTACGCTGACGTGGGTCAGCTATCGGTACCGCCTTGATTAAAGCTTTCGTGTAAGCATGCTGTGGATTTTCAAACACATCAGAACGCGAACCAATCTCTACAATCCGACCCATATACATAACTCCAACATGATGACTAACGCGTTCAACCACCGCCATATCATGAGAAATAAATAAAAACGATAAATCTAATTCAGACTGTAGCTCCATCATTAAATTTAAAACTTGAGCCTGCACTGAAACGTCCAACGCTGAAACAGCTTCATCGGCAACAAGCAATTTTGGATTCAAGGCCAATGCTCGCGCGATAGCCACCCTCTGACGCTGGCCGCCCGACAGCTCATGGGGATACCGGCGCATAAAACTATATGGCAACTCCACGCGGTCAAATAACATCTCAACACGCTCTTGGACTGCCGATCCCTTCAAAGTACCGAAATTATGTATTGGTTCTGCAACTTGATCTGACAACTGCATCTGAGGGTTTAACGAAGCAAACGGATCTTGAAAAATCATCTGCATATCAAGACGGGAGTTTCGTAGTTCGCTTCCAGAAAGCTTTAAGATATTCCTACCGTTAACAAAAACAGAACCACTTTTAGGCTCCTCTAAACAAAGAATTGAGCGACCTACTGTAGATTTACCNCAACCAGACTCCCCAACTAATCCCAGGGTCTGCCCTTTATTTATTTTGAAAGANACGTCTTCGACCGCATGCACATTAGCAATTTTTCGGCGAAAAATGCCGCCTTTGACNGCGAAACGTGTGGTCAGATTCTCAACCTTCAGTAACAACTCATCACTACCTATTATTGGTTGAATATCAGATTGATTNTGCCCCATTAAAACCATTGGTTCGGGGTAATNCTTACCAGACATTTCCCCTAATTTTGGNACAGCTGCTAATAACGCTTTTGTATAGGGATGCTTTGGATTTTCAAAAATCTCCTCAACNGTACCCTCTTCAACTTTTTCACCCCTAAACATAACTACAACNCGATCGGCCATCTGAGCCACCACCGCCATGTCATGAGTAATAAACATNACAGCNGTGCCAGTTTCTCGTTTCAGNCTGTCCATNAGCGCCAAAATTTCTGCCTGAATAGTTACATCCAATGCTGTTGTTGGCTCATCTGCAATCAACAACCGAGGCTTGCACGCCAAAGCCATTGCTATAACCACACGTTGACGCATTCCCCCAGACAATTCGTGAGGGTATTGTTTTAATCGTCTTTCAGGCTCAGGAATGCGAACTTCGCGCATTAATTCTAAAGCTCGTGCGTGAGCATCNCCTCTAGATAANGATTCGTGTAGNCGNAGTCCCTCCGTTAGTTGTCGTTCNACCGTAAAAACAGGATTTAGCGCTGTCATTGGTTCTTGGAAAATCATACCAATTTCNTTGCCACGAATTGAACGCATCCTATCAGAATCAGTAAGCGCTAAATCAATCTTCTCAGAGTCCTTTGANGCAAAGAGCAGACGCCCACTTTTTATTTCCCCACCACCAAATTCAACTAATCGCATTAAGGACAGAGAAGTAACTGANTTNCCCGAACCTGATTCCCCAACAATACAGACCGTTTCACCAGATTTTATATCAAAAGATACATTTGAAACACCGACAACAGGACCATCTTTTGTTTGAAAATCAACGCGCAAGCCATGCACATTTGCTACTTGGGAAGCATTTTCGGAAGAGTTTTCAAAATCCCNCATATTAGTNCCCAAAACCAAACCTTATCTTACAAAAACTAGGTTGAACTAGCCACAACTATCAATTAGATGCAATTTTTTTAAACTTTAAGNCGGTTTTTTAATCAACACAGTTGATTTTTAATATAGAAACTGTTTCGTTGTTCGGTATTGGCTTGTGGGGGGACAAGTACGATGTTNTGNTNNNNGTCTTTTTATANAGATNTACCGCACANTACGAATTAGTTCCTCGATATCCATCCGAAACACCGTGGACCCAAAGTATTTAGGCACGGAAATATTAAGCACCTAAGTGTGTCCAACAAGGAGTAAATTATGAATTTTAAAACCCTTTTAATTGGAGCAATCGCAACAAGCGCGTTTGCATCCACCGCAATTGCGGACGGTCACGAAGGCGAACGCGCTCGTGACGGAGAAGTCAAAATTATTTATTGGCAAGCTCCTTCAATTCTCAATCCCTATCTATCAGGTGGAACTAAGGACATCGAGTCATCATCTCTAGTCATCGAACCAATGGGACGTTATGACCAAAATGGTGATATGATGCCTTGGCTCGCAGCGGAAATACCAACAGTTGGNAATGGAGGTGTTTCTNAGGATCTGACCTCTATTACTTGGAANCTNAAAGANGGACTTGTGTGGTCTGATGGATCNCCCGTTACNTCGACAGACGTNGTGTTTACCGCTAACTANTGCATGGACCCCGACGGTGGTTGCGCNCAGTTGGAAAAGTTTGATGGNGTTGTNAGCGTTGAAGCAATTGATACGCTAACAACCAAAGTGACTTTTAAAGAAGCAAAACCAAACCCCTATGGACCCTTTATGGGCGGTCAATCACCAATTATTCAGGCGGCTCAGTTTGCAGATTGTACCGGTGCACGCGCACCGGAGTGCACAGCAGAAAACTTTGGTCCAATTGGTACAGGACCATTCGTTGTAACAAACTTTAAGCCAAACGATGTGATCCAAATGGTTGCCAACGACAAATTCCGTACGGCGGGCAAGCCGGCCTTTGCGTCTTTGACCTTCAAAGGTGGCGGCTCAGCTGAAGCCTCTGGTCGCGCAGTCATGGAGACTGGTGAGTACGATTATGGCTGGAACTTACAGCTGGCCCCAGACGTGATCGCAAAAATGAAGGAAGGCGGCAAAGGTACACCAATATCAGCATTTGGAGCATTGGTAGAACGTCTTGAGATGAATCTCACCAATCCTTCGCCAGATTTGCCACCAGAAACACGTTCAACAGTAGCAGAACCGCATCCATTTTTGTCCGAAAAAGCTGTGCGTCAGGCATTATCTATGGCAATTAATCGCCAAGAACTCGTAGATATAGGTTACGGAGACGCAGGTCGTCCAACATGTAACTTGGTTCCGGCACCGGCATTATACGCTTCAGATAACACAGGTTGTCTCACGCAGGACATAGCAGGTGCAAACGCAATGCTGGAGGCAGCTGGATGGGTTAAAGGTTCAGATGGTGTACGCGCTAAAAACGGTGTTCGGTTATCGATACTTTACCAAACATCAACAAATGCCGTTCGTCAGGACTTCCAAGCACTCATCAAAGATTCATGGAACCAAATCGGTGTCGAAACTGAATTGCGCAACCTTGATGCTTCAGTATTCTTTGGTGGTGACCCTGGCTCACCTGATACATATCAAAAGTTCTATGCAGACGTAGAGATGTATGCGAACGTTTTTGATGGAACTGACCCGCAGGCTTATCTTGCAGCTTATCGTTGCGGAAATGAACCTAAACCATCAAGTCAATGGCAGGGCCCAAACATCAACCGTTTCTGTGACCCAGCATATGATGCGATGATCGACGAACTGGCTCGCACAGGTGACCTCGCAAGGCGCGGTGAACTTGGCAAAAAAATGAACGACATGCTGACAAAAGATAGCTTTACGATCGTTCCGCTGGTTGACCGTGGTCGTGTATCCGCGCATGCAAACAGTTTGGGTGGTGTTATTTTGAACACCTTTGACTCAGAACTGTGGAATGTTGCTGACTGGTATCGCAAAGGTAACTAATTTCTCATCTCTATGATGAAAAATTGAACTTTTTAAGAAATATGTAAGGCGCGCACTAGCGCGCCTTACTTTCCTTGCCTCCTAAACTGACGTACAAAGGCGCCGCATATGTTAGCTTTCACAATTCGTCGATTGCTGTTCTCAATCCCGACGCTTTTGTTCATCAGCATTATAATTTTTGGATTATTGCAATTAGCCCCTGGTGACCCAATGGCGCAAGTTCCATTGACTGTGCCACCAGAAGTAAAGCAAAAAATGCGAGAAGCACTTGGACTTGGTGCACCAATTCATATTCAATACATAAAATGGCTAAACCAATTCTTTATAGTCGAACCACAATTTCTCATTGACTGGATAACAAATAAAAGTTTTTTATTCAGCTGGCTCCCCGACACCCAACTTGGAATGGTCTATGATGTAGAGTTAGAAAAATTTGTTCGTCAACAGCGCAATATTAGTTGGCAGACCCGAAGCCCTATTATGGACATAATTATACAACGCATTCCACAAACATTATGGGTTGTCGCTCTTGCATACGTGGTTGGAATTTTAATTTCTCTACCGATAGGTATCTACTCAGCATACAAACATTATTCTATTTTTGATCAAACAGGAACGTTTGTAACCATGATTGGATTCTCAATCCCACCCTTCTTCACTGGCCCATTACTCATCGTTATCTTCTCGGTTACTCTTGGATGGCTACCCTCAATCTACGATACTACCCATGTTGTTAATGATTGGGCGAGCTTTAAATATCAGTTATCTCAAATGATATTACCAGTAATGGTTTTAGCGCTTCAGACTACAGCTCAAATAAGTCGCTATATGCGGTCTGCAGTATTGGATAATTTAAATCAGGATTATGTGCGCACCGCACGCGCCAAAGGACTTAAGGAAAGTGTGGTCGTTATGGTTCATGTCTTGAGGAATTCCATGATCCCAGTAATAACTGTCATAGCACTTGGTGTACCATCAATATTTGGCGGTGCAATAATTACCGAGAATGTGTTTGGTGTTAATGGTATTGGTCAGCTTTTAATTACAGCTCTGTTTGCTAATGACATTCCCATGGTTATGACCATCACTTTTATTTTTGCTATTCTAATTGTTATTTTTAACCTTATTGCTGATGTCCTGTATGGCGTGCTGGACCCAAGGATCCGCTATGACTGATAGGTTAAGTGATTTTGATGAGAATGACCCTTATTCTGCACTGCGCGATAAAGAACCGCCAAGGGCACCCCGCAACCATTGGTTAGATGTGTGGGACCAATTTAAAAAACACAAAGGTGCTGTTTTCGGAGGTGGGTTTTTAATTTTCATAACACTTGCTGTTCTGCTTGGTCCATATATTTGGAGTGTTGAACCACAGAAATTAGATATTAGGAACAAAGATGTACGGCCAATATGGACATCTATTTGGGACAGTTCTGCAAAAGTACTCTGGCATCGTCCATTTGGAACTGACAACTTAGGTCGAGATATTCTTGCCAATATGATTGCGGGGGGTCGCGCGTCCATGGCCGTCGGTTGGACCGCGATGCTGCTATCATTAATAATCGGGGCTACAGTTGGAATCCTTGCGGGTTATTTTAAAAAGCTTGATGGCTTTTTAATGAGATTAACAGACCTGTTTTTATCGCTCCCAATACTTCCTTTGTTACTGGTCGCTGTAACTTTGTTTAGGCAACCATTACGGGCTAATTTTGGCCCTGAAGGGGGTATGTTTATCCTGATCGTCGTTGTTGTGGGCTTAACAAGCTGGATGCAAACAGCTCGAATTGTTCGCGGTGATATTCTAGCTTTGAAGGAGCGTGAGTTTATTTTAGCAGCTCATTCCATAGGGACTACTTCCAGCGCAATAATCTGGCGGCATCTTTTGCCAAATGTAATATCCCCAATTATGGTATCAGCAACTCTAGGCCTAGCCATTGCGATAATTACCGAAAGTGCGCTGTCATTTTTAGGAGTTGGTTTCCCATCTGATTTTCCTACTTGGGGTAAAATGTTAGCAGACGCTGTACCGAGAATGGAGGAATATCCCGAACGGGTTCTACTTCCTGGTGTAGCAATTTCCTTAACAGTTCTCGGAGTTAATTACCTCGGTGACGGCCTTCGTGATGCATTAGACCCACGCATTCGAGGGCGATGAATTTAGAGGCAATTTAACAATATAAATGTTACCATTAAATTTTCCGATTAGACTGGCAGGGGCTGAGGGACTCGAACCCACGACCCTCGGTTTTGGAGACCGATGCTCTACCAACTGAGCTAAACCCCTGCAATACTGGGTTTCCTACGTAAAATAATTGACCAATGCAATAGCGAGACTGCGCATCAAGAGCACTGGAAACTTTTAATTATTGAGAACTCAAAACTGCTACTCAACAACCGTAAATTTGCTAAAACTAATAAACCCTAAATAATTAATGCAAATATGCAAAAGAATGAAACTTAAACTTTCGTGAAAGTGGCCTTCTCAGAAAATGCGGACCCCTGTTGGGGTCCACGTTATTAATTAGGCATGTATCTTTGACACGACTCCAGCGCCAACAGTACGACCACCCTCACGAATAGCAAAACGAAGGCCGTTTTCCA
>NZVF01000058.1 GCA_002698165.1 Planktomarina sp.
TATGTGGTGCTAATATTGATGAAGAGAGCTACAGCAAATTATTGGAGCGGGGACGCACAAACATTCTAAGAATAACTAAGAATTCTTAAGTGCCATTAAATATTAAGTTGACGCCTGATTATTTTTTTCATCAGTTGTGCTAATTCTTATGAACCAATAACTGCTTCTATTTGTTCACGATCAAAGTTTGCGCCACACAAAACAACAGCACTTACTTTCCCATTGTTTTTTATCTTGTCAGCTTGCCAGGCAGCCATTGCTAAGCCTGCCGAACCTTCAACCAACATTTTTTCAGTCCAGGCAATATGACGTAAACCTTCAGCAATTTGTTCCTCAGAGCAATCAATTAGTTCATCTATAACTTCGGTTGCCAGCGGGAGTGTTATGGTGCCTTCATCTATACCGCCAGCACACCCATCTGCCAGGGTATCTGAATGAATTACCTCAACATTTCGGCCTGCGCGTATACTGGCTGCTAGTGCCGCTGAATTTCTTGCACTGACTCCAACGACGCGGGTTTTTGGTGAAAATGCTTTAATAACTGATCCAATACCTGAAATTAAGCCGCCGCCACCGATTGAGACGTAGATAACATCGAGCGTGGGCAACTGTTGTAACAACTCAAGGGCCACAGTTCCTTGGCCCGCTATCACTTGTGGGTCATTATAGGGTGAAACATAAATTTTTGACTGTTTTTGGGCTAATTCCTGTGCGCGTTGTTCAGCCAATCCTGAATCGTTTGAATAAAGGATTGTTTCTGTACCTAGAGCTTGAATTTTTGTTAGTTTTTCGCGAGCTACAGTTTCTGGTAATACCACTGTCAAATCATGACCTGTCATTTGTGCTGCGGTTGCGAGAGCCAACCCATGGTTGCCGGATGAAGCTGTGATGGCAGGGACGTCTGTAGATAAAGATGTTAGCTTTGCTAAGGCCCCACGGAACTTAAATGATCCGGTTTTTTGAAAATTCTCGCCTTTATAGAAAAGCCTTGTATCGTCCACGAATGCTTGTCGCGACATAATAGAAGGGGTTGGAGTTAGCCAGTGTTTAATCCGTCGATGTGTCTCAATTGACAGTGCCGCTTGCTCAAGTACTCGAATAGATGATGTCATAATTTGTCCTTTAGTTTTTATCAGCGGAGGTCGCGGCATCGATTATTGCCTGTGTAATCGCAATATCCTGAGCTGCTATGCCTGTTAAATCAACAACAGTGATGTCATCATCAGATTGCCGACCAGCATGCATCCCTGATAAAACGTGCCCAAGTTCTACTACAGCTAAAGATGTATCAGTTTTATTTGCAGTCTGAAACTCGCCATGCTCGAGAGATTGTCGAGCTAAATCGCAGACCCGCAATGACGCTGAAGTTACTAATCCTACAGGTAGTTCCTGCTTGCCAGGGCTATCAGCACCAATAGCAGTTACATGCGTGCCACTGCTTATAAGGCCTTCGGCGAACAAGGCTTCAGTTGCCGGAGTAGTGGTTATTATGATGTCTGCGCTCCTAATCTCATTTTCCAGCATTGAAACGGCATGAGCATTCAAACCTTGTTTTGACAACTCACTTGCTGCATTTCGAGCGTTGAGCCATGTGCGGCCCCAGACCCAGAATCTTAAATCTCTTTCAGGCATCAGCTTTGCAAGACACTGAGCCTGAAGTTTTGCTTGTATGCCTGTCCCAATTATTAGTATCGCTGTTGCATTTGATCTAGCAAGCGCGCGGCTCGCTAATGCCCCTCCAATTGCAGTTCGCATGTCAGTTAGCCAGCCTTCGTCCCTTAAAATAGCAACTGTTTCACCGGTCGTAGCAGAGAATGCCAACATTATTCCGTTTGATGAGGCTAATCCTTTAGATGGATTATTGTAGAAGCCTGACGCTATTTTGATTACATAGTTAGCGGTTCCTTCTATATGACCAGATTTGATATGGCAGTCGCCATTTGTCTTGGGAAAGCCAAGGTGTACAACATCAGCAGTTTGGACGTCACCGGCAGCATTAGCAATGTAGGCATTCTGTATGAGCGTTACNGCTTCTTTNAAATTAAAGAGTTTCAAAATTTGTGTTTTGTTTAGATCTAACATCAACAGCGCCTCTTTTGAATTTTTAATATGTATTCATTTCAAAAATCTTTGTGGAATATGAGCAACTGGGGATTTCTTTTNGCCCTGANTGGTCATTGTTTTTCGTCTAAAAAAGTTTTACCCCTGACGGAATGCAAATTTAATTTTCAGATTAAACACTGTTTATTTATTATTTGCCAATTTACAACCTTTATCCATGAAGACCCGTGAGAGTTGATACATATCATTAATGAAATTCATGAGTTTACTTGTTGTGAATTATTGAACGGATTGAACTTAAAAAAAGGGAACAGTAACCACTTCCTTTTAAAAACATTTAACCGTACACATTTCGTTAAACGGCTNTGTTCAAGGTTTANAAATAATGTNCGCAANGGNNCTTTAATAAAATGAAAAAAATAGGCATCATGATTTGTGGGCATGGCAGTCGATCAAAAGCAGCTGAAGCAGAGTTTGGCTTACTGTCTGAGGGTCTTAAAAAGCGGTTTCCAACAGTTCCGGTCAGGCACGGATTTCTCGAGTATTCTGCGCCAAATATACACATGGGGCTCGATGAGCTGAGGGATTTGGGTGTTGATGAAATTTTAGCAGTGCCGGGCATGCTTTTTGCTGCCACTCATGCGCGCAATGATATTCCATCTGTTTTAACGTCCTATCAAGAGAAGCATTCAAATATTACAATTAAATATGGACGAGAATTGGCTTTGCATCCTGAAATGATTGCAGCTTTTCAGGCTAGAATATTAGAAGCTCTGGAAGTTGACAGCCTTCATAAAGGTGAGCTCTATGATACGATGCTTGTGGTGGTTGGACGCGGTACTTCAGATGTATCTGCAAATGCTGAGGCAGCAAAATTGACCAGAATAGTTGCAGAAAATATGGGCTTTGGATGGTCTGAGACTGTTTATTCGGGAGTAACTTTTCCGTCAGTAGGTCAAGGCCTAAATATTGTTACTGGCTTAGGTTATAAGAAAATTGTGGTGGCACCGTATTTTCTTTTTACGGGTCGGCTTATTGATCGCATTTATAAATACGTAGATATCGTTGCCGAAAAGTTTCCAAATATAGAATTTTTAAAGGCTAAATACCTTGCTGATCAGGATCANGTAATCAATACCTTTGTAGATAGGATAAGCGAAGCGGAAAATGGTATTTTTAACGANGANAAGGATTTGATGNTGTCNTTTCAAGAACGCTTAGCNNCAGGTAAAATTGAAATTCATCATCACCATGCNGANTACCAACCGATCACAGATCCTGAAGATGATGANGTAATTAATTCAGAGGGTCATTCCCACGACCACAGTCATTCCCATGACCATACCCATTCTCATGAGCATCATCACCATGGAGTTTATAGGCATATAGCGCATCCAAATGGTCCAAGGACNATGATTGATGAAGGCGTGTGTTGTTGTTTTATGAGCCAGTTTCCGCAGGATGTAATAGATGATGAGAGACAAAAAAGGGCAAAAGCTCTCTCAGCTCCTGAAATGTACTAATTGGTCTGCGCTAATCAAATGTACTTAGCTATAGAGTTTTGTATCACTTCTCAGTAAAAAAANTAATCAATCCTTTGTTTTTCAACTCCGTTTGGGCGTTCACGACCGAGTTGAATATGAGTTAATTTTGCCAAAGAGCCGGAATGTAATTGCATCCAACGCCTGTGCTTACTTAACTCAAAACTTATTGATTTAATTCCGCCTCTAAGGTTTTGATTCCTTCGTCATTTGCTCCATAATCTTTTGCCAGACTAATAATTTTTTCTGCTTCTTCAAGCTGGCCTAGTCTTACAAGTGTCTTTGTTAGACTTTCCCAAAACTCTAAAACTGCGCAATTGGAAATTATGGCATTTTCTAGATATGGCAAAGCTGCTGTATCATTGGCCGTATCGATTTTTAGCAAACCCATTCTGTGATTTGCATGGGCGTGATTAGGGTCGATCTCCAATATTGTTTCGTACAGTTCTGCGGCAACGTCAAGATGACCATTCTTATGGCCTTGGATGCCATGCTCAAGAGCATTCTGCAGTGTTTTTTCTAAACTGTTCTCAACAAAGATATCGGAAATGTCATTAACACTTTTTTTTGAGCCCATATCTAATTGAGTTGCAGTATCATTAGTATTTGAATTTAATTCCATAGCTGATGATCCATCATTTGATTCCGTCTAACAAAGCAAGTTTTGTACCAACCCGCTGAAGCTGCTTGGTTAATCTGTTAAAGAAGCTTTAAAATCGCAACTATTCAGCTGGTAATGTGTGGAACNCTAATCTGCGAGTGAATTACAATAGACTATCCAATTTACGTGCGATATTTGGAACCAAAATCCAGGAGCTAAATTTAATGGAATATAGTCTTGCGTTCTGGTGCTTGGCAGTGCTGGCTTCAATCTTNGTTGGTATGGGTAAGGGTGGATTGCCAGTTATCGCAGCTTTAGCCGTTCCAAGTCTTTCGTTGTATATTTCTCCAATAGCTGCTGCTGGGCTTTTACTTCCCGTTTATATTGTGTCTGATATTTTTGCTTTGTCAGCTTACAGACGACATTATGACAAGAATGTATTGAAGATTAGCGTCATTGGTATGACATTAGGAGTAATTATAGGTGGTTTAACTGCACATATCGTGATTGAATGGGTCGTGACGGCTCTTATTGGCGTGATTAGTTTCTTTTTTGCTTTACAACAAATTTTTGGTCAGTCTGCAGAGAAAATTCCCAAACGTGAAATTAACGGTAAAAGTGGTTATATTTGGTGTACCGTTTCGGGATTTACGAGCTTTATTAGTCATACTGGTGGACCGCCATGGCAAATTTTTGTTTTTCCCTTAGGTCTAAAGAAATCAATCTTTGTAGGAACTTCAGTAATAGCGTTTAGCTACGTTAATCTAATAAAATTAATCCCCTATATTTGGCTCGACCAATTAAATTTCTCCAGCTTTAAAATGTCACTATTTTTAATGTTACCAGCTTCTTTAGCAGTTTTCGTGGGTGTTAGAATTGTAAAGATAATTCCAGAAGCTTTATTTTTTAAAATAGTAGTTTGGGCTTTAATACTAATTTCGATCAAGCTCATGGTAGATGGGTTTAGAGTGCCCTTAGGTCTATGACTTTAGCTGCGGTTGATAGTTTAGGTTAGTAGCTTCTTAAGTAATATTTTAGGTTGCCATAAAATAGGAGAGAGTCGGTGCTTAATGCAATACCGTTTACGCGTGACCTAGTTCTAGTTGGGGGAGGGCACGCACATGCTTTGGTGCTGAAGTTCTGGGGAATGAAACCACTTCCTGGAGTTCGGTTGACTGTTATAAACCCAGAACCAATGGCACCGTATACTGGCATGTTACCAGGATACATAGCGGGGCATTACGTACGCGAAGATCTAGAAATTGATTTAGTAAAACTGTGTCGTCATTCAGGTGCTCGGTTGATTTTTGATAAAGTGGTTGGAATTGACCGAATTCGCCAAGAAGTTATTTTGGAAGGACGGGAACCTATAGCTTACGATGTTGCTTCTTTTGATGTGGGCATATCAACGTTTTTAGAACTGCCTGGCTATAAAAATTTTGGTGTTGGTGCTAAGCCTTTTAATACTTTTGTCACCAAGTGGGATGAGTTTTTGCAACAGGTCAAACAGGGTCAAATTGCTCCTGACATCGCTGTGATTGGNGGTGGTTTTTCAGGATGTGAATTAGCAATGGCAATGTCTTTTGCATTGCGGACTGTTGGAGCAATTCCAAATNTTTCGTTGATCGAGTCAGCCCATAACATTGCAGGCAGTAGTAATAGAGTTAATCAGAAAATTCTGGGAGCTATGCAAGATTTAGACATAACGGTAAAAACTGGGTGTAGAGTTNACGAAATTTGTTCTGATAAAGTTTTGCTTGAAAACCATTCCCCAATTACAGCGGCCCTCTGCGTTTGCGCCAGCGGGGGTGTAGCTCACGACTGGATTAGTAAAACAGATTTGCCTCAGAACAATGGTTTTATTGAAATAGATAGCAACCTTGGTATTGTTGGTGATGATACCCTTTTTGCTGTTGGCGACTGCTCAGTGATGGCACATGCTGAAAGGCCGAAAGCTGGTGTTTTTGCTGTCCGTGCAGCTCCNATATTGNACCACAACATTAGGGTCGCGTTGAGTNAAGGTAAACGAAAGAACTGGNATCCACAGAAACATTATTTAAAATTGCTGTCCCTTGGAAGACAATCTGCAATCGCAGAAAAATTTGGCTTTTCGATTATGGGGCCACTGATGTGGCGGTGGAAGAACAGAATTGACCNCTTGTTTATGAAAAAATTGACAAAATTGCCTGTGATGTCGACGCCTCTGCCTGTTGGTGAGCTTGCTACCGGTACATTAGAAATGTTGGAGCAAAAGCCACTTTGTGGTGGGTGTGGNGCGAAAGTGGGACGAGGAATACTTTCAGGAGCNTTAGACACTANTTTGCAACTTAGAAAAGATGTTGTCATGGGTGTGGGCGANGACGCTGCTGTGTTANNGCAGGCTNATGGAAGTTTTCAGGTAATAACNACAGACCATCTAAGGAATTTTATTCAAGACCCCGCAATGATGACCCGCATCGCAGCAGTTCATGCTTTGGGTGATGTATGGGCTATGGGTGCGCANCCACAAGTTGCTTTAATTTCCATAATAGTGCCCCAAATGTCAGTCGAAATGCAAAGAAGAACATTATCTGAAATTACAGATGTAGCAAATGAGGTCTTGAATGCAGCCGGGGCACAATTGGTAGGCGGACACACGACGATGGGTGCAGAGCTTACAATTGGTTTCACAATAACGGGCTTGAAAGATTCCATGCCNTTNACTGTNTCTGGAGCAAAATCTGGTGATGTNCTTATTTTGACGAGACCTATTGGATCTGGCGTGATTATGGCGGCTGAAATGCNCGGTGAGGCAAATGGATGGGATGTCACTTCTACTCTAAATAAAATGGNAGAGCCACAGGATACGGAAGCTAANATTTTGGGGCCTGTTGCAAATGCTATGACTGATGTCACAGGCTTTGGATTGGCGGGACATGTACAAGCAATATGTAGAGCTTCTCATTTGGATGCCGAGTTGTGGCAGGAGGCTATCCCTATTTACCACGGCGCTCGTGCGTTATCACTTTCTGGTGTCGCATCCGTGTTAATGCCTGAAAATAGGTTGGATGCACCAGTAGCCGGAAAAGAGGAAGAATTACTTTATGATCCACAGACAGCAGGTGGTCTTTTGGCGGCAGTTCCAGAAGAGCTAAGTGAGAGCATTTGTGCGGCACTCGTCGCTAACGATCGCGTGGGTCATGTAGTTGGTAGATTATCTAAAGGTAGTGGTTCAATTAACCTTACTTGAATTCAGTTCGTAAAGTATCAGCGGTCAGTGAGAGCGTGCTTTCATTAAGATCAGAAAGTCTAATAGTGTGTATGGTGCCATTTTTGTGAGATGCAGATTTTGCATATCTTGGATCATAATGTTTAGTGATTAGTCCTAATGCTAATTTTTGCCATTCTTCAACAATCGCTTGTTCTTTCCACACATTGATTTGTTCGGCGCAATGATATGGTCGAAGTTTATCGATCAGTTTATTTAATTTGTTTTTATTCTCCGTTAGGTCAGAATAGTTTTTACATAAGAATTTGCTTCTTGCCTCTAGACTAGCTTTAATTTTTATTTGAGGGGCTACTGCCATTGAGCTCCAAAGTGATGGTGGAATTAAAAGTTCGCCCACCTTACTGCTCTCGGCCTCCATGAAGGTCACTGCATTAGGGTCTAAAGACGTTAGCTTATTTGCTAGAAGACTTTCAAACATTTTTTGTGTAGGTTGCTTTGAATTAACACTGCCAAATAATGACCCACGATGGGCCGCAATTCCCTCAATATCCAGTGTTTGGGCCCCTTTAGAGGCCAACTGGTGCAAAAGGGCAGTCTTAGCTGTTCCAGTACTTCCACTGATTAAAATTAAGCGATACAGGATTGGTTTTTTATAGAGAAGTTCCACTATTGCACGACGATAGCTTTGATAACCTCCTTGAAGGAGNTTTACACGCCAACCGACTTGATCAAGAATTGTTGCAAAGGCATTTGAACGTTGTCCACCTCGCCAACAGTAAATCAACGGCTGCCACGCACCATCTTTACCTGCTAAAGTGCGTTGGAGGTGAATAGCAGTATTTTGTGCTACTAAAGCTCCACCTCTTTTACGCGCCATAAACGGGCTAACCTTGCTGTAAATCGTACCGACTTCAGCCCGTTGATCGTCATCAAGGACTGGAAGGTTAATCGCACCTGGTAGATGGTCTTCGTCGTATTCAGCTGGAGATCGGACGTCAATAATTGTATCTACATCAAGTTCTTGAAGCTTTTCTAGCGAGGTAAANGTGACTGGAATCATATCATTCCTTTTTACNGTTAGATTGCTCGTCTAACTTGATTATTGAAAAGAACCAAGCTGATCTTGAAATAGAATCCTGACAATATTTTGAAATATTTAATTCATATATGAAGTGTGGTTTTTTGTGATCCCNATTCATTAACCTNCCCAGATTGATTTAGTTCCGCNTGCGACGTCTTGGGCCCTTGAGAATTTACCAAAGACAGAGTTTGTTCATCGACAGAAACATTTTATTGGGGTGCGTCTATGAATTTTTTTATGAAATCAGTAGCAGTAACTTTATTTGNAACTTTTTCAAATATAGCTTTNGCCAAGGAAATGAAAACAGTAGAATGGCTGTTTATTCACACTGCTGAAAAAGCAGAAATGGTATCGGATTCGTCTTTTATTATGCCTATGAATAGGGAAGTATTGGCTTTTACTGATAGGCCCAATCGGCAGTACAGATACCTGAAGGCCAATGATTATGTTGAACTTTGGAGACCTGACGCAGCGGACGGTTTCAAGAGTAATCCACCAAATTCCGTAATCTCTTGGATGATTGGAGATACTCCATATCAAGCGAAAGTTAATATAGTGAATTCCGCAATAACGGATGATGGTGATGCAATTTTTTATGAACTCAGTTTGAAAGAAGGTATCAAAATTCCTACGAAAATATTTCACGTTTCCCTTTTTGTGGGAGGTGTTTGTGGGGGAAACGGGAAGGGTGGAGGAAAAGACGTGGGTGTTCTCATTCGCTGCAAGTAAATTGTGCCGTAAGGTCGNGCAGTGGTAGGACTTGAAATATTTTTCATTTTTGAAGATTAAGTATCTGTAATTTTAACGACAGAAATATAGTAATAACAATCAACAACAATGGAGTTACAGAAATGGAAAATGCAGCTTTAGACCGAAATACCAGAGCTATTTATCAAGGTTCGCTGAGCAGAGATTTAGCATCAACTACTGCGATAGGTATATTTTCAAATTTAGTTACACTNTACCTTATATGCACGACNGAAGTACCTCAGTTGGCTATATCTGNTGTCATAATTTCTACATTTTTGTTTACTTTCTTATCTGGCATGAACACCATGGATCAATTTAAGGCTTGGATAGCGGATATGGACGAACAAGATGCTAACAGCCATTCTGGAAAACTTGGCAAAGAAGCTCCATTTACCTTGTGGAAAACTGTTTATAGCCTAACCTTTTTAGCTATAGCTGTTACCCAGCTAATCGAAGTTTGGACCTAGATTGAAATTTGGCAAAGGTGGGACAAGGTCCCACCTTTAAAATCAAAAAATTAGAGAAATTTAGCAATTACAGATATCAAAAGCTGAACCGTTCAACTTATTTTGTTTCGGTAAAGCTTCTTTTCCTGCGGATAAAAATAAATGACTTCACGCAGATGGTTAAATATAGTGCACCGGTTAGGCTCATAAATAATTTAGAAACATTTGCCCAGAGGCTGGTACTTAGATTTACGCCTGAAACTAAACTGGGGATTACGCTGAGCCCCGCCAAAAANATTAATAGACCAATCACCACGTTAATGTGCATTACTAGTTTTTGTTTGGATGGCGCCCAAACTGCAATTAAACCNAAAATTAGAATAGGGAGGCCAANCATTGCTGGAATGTANGATGTAAGAGAGTCACTGCCACTAATAAGTGATATCAAAACTGCAAAAACGACTAAAATAACTCCGTAAATTACAGAAACTCTAGCCGAGTTCAAACCAAATACCTCGAATTCATTTTCAGACATTTTTAGCTTCCTTACAGTTNAATTAAGAAATGTTGTGATCAGTTTANGTAGTGCGGCAGANTTATTGCATTTTTAAGCAAATTAAAGGTCTAGTTTTTATTTTTAGGGTTTTTTACATTTAGCAGCCAGCGCAGCTGCGTATTTGGGAGTGGTGAANGATTGATAAAGTTGTCCTGTTTTTAAATTAAAGACGAAAGCCATGTTTCCTTCATTGAAAAGTAGCCCACTTTCATANCCATAGAAATCAACATTAAAATTCATTGGGTGTGTACCTGAAAATTTTATAACTCCAACATCTGAAGTTGTGGNTTCCCGTTCAATATTCATGGTGAAACGATTAAAATTTGAGTAATTATGCACTTTTTNGTCATCAGCCCCTGCAAAATTTTGAATTAGACAGTAAAAAGTATCNGTTAAGGCATGANCNTGCGTGGCTGAGATCAAAAGAAAAGTTNTTAATAGTATACGCACNGGATTCCTCACTTTTCATTTTAAATAATTATCAAGATTTAAAATTTTGTGAAGGCACAATTGATATTGAATGAATTTTTTAATTTTTATTNTCATTAAGTATTCTGTTATAACGGTCCATGCTGATATTCGATCCACATGCTATCAGACCTACTCGTTTTCTAAATACAAGATCTTTAGCTGGTCCAACCAAAGCGGCAAGAGCTGCGGCACAGGCTGGCTCTGCGGTNATTTTTAAAACATCCTGATAAGTCANCATACTCTNGCGAAGCGCTTCATCCTCTACCCGCACGATTTGATCCACTTGCTGGCTTACAATTTCATATGAATAGGGCATTGATAGTGGCGAACCGAGACTATCGGCAATNGTAGTAACCTGATCCAATTTGACTGGTTGGCCAACCTTTAGGCTCTGAAACATACTGTCTGCACCAAAAGGCTCGACACCGATTACAATTGCCTCTGGCTTAATNAATTTAATTGCAGTNGCCATGCCGCTGATCAANCCACCTCCACCAACGGGAATTATAAATACATCAATGTCTGGATGTGCGGTAACAAATTCCACTCCACAGGTTGCACTTCCAAGCGTCNTGTGGCGACCCTCGAACGGATGCATTATAGTTCTATCCTCATCANTGCTAAAGGTTTCCATTGNNGANAAAGCATNTGCAATATCGCTGCATAATATTATTTCAGCTCCTAAAGCATNGCATCCATTTATTCTTATAGGGTCTGTAGCTTTTGGCATTGCTATCTTAGCAGAAACACCAGCTTTCTTAGCGGCCCAAGCAACCGCTAATGCATGATTGCCACCACTGGCTGCAATTACTCCCTTTGATTTTTCGTAACTAGACATCCCGTGAATGCCTAAATATGCACCTCGCGCTTTAAACGACCCTGCTTGTTGGAAGAGTTCCATTTTGAGCGAACCACCCATTATATCTGGCAATATTCCGTCCCATCGATCAGATTTCAGTTCGATCGTTGGCGTCTCTACTAAGACATCTTTTAAAATTTGCTGAGCATTAGAAATATCAGCGATAGTAATAGAAGTCATGGTAGCTCCCTATGAAACAAAAAAGTTTTTCTTTCAACGCAATAAATCTACCCTTTAGGGTTGGGTCAACTCTTATCGTGACCCTAGGATAGTGACTGGAATATTGGCCACTTAATGATTGAATTGACATCAAATGTTGATGTTGGCTGGAGTTAGGACTTCAGTAATTGCTTCAGCGCCTGAAAAATCATCTCCCAGAGCATTAGCGCCCGGAAATGCAACACATCTGATACCAGCCGCCAAAGCGGACTGCATACTTATTTCAGTATCCTCAATAGCCAAACATTCATGTGAGTTAACTTTTAGGCTGGACAGAGTTTTTTTATAAATATCCGGACTTGGTTTTGTTTTTTTTACAACAGTATCGCTGCCAATAAAGTCAAAATGATTGCGCTGTATTCTGTTNCCCAANGNAAAAAAAATCGANTTAATGTTNGCTTCTGAAGTTGTGGTAGCGAACCCGAGTAACATTTTTTTTGAACGCGCGTATTGAATTAAGGTTTCCACACCAGGTCGAGGTTGAACATTTTGTTCTTTCAAACATTTATTATAAATCTCTGTCTTTCGTTGATGAAGATATTTGGCATCTACAGAGATCCCTTGGTTGGTTGCGTAATTTTTAATTCTGTTTCTACCACCAGATTGGCTCAATAATTTTTGGTATAATTTACTGTCCCAATGCCAATTCAGGTTAGCTTCTTTAAACGCTTGATTAAACGACTGCCTCTGTAAATCTGAAGTTTCAACAAGTGTACCAATAGATCCAAATATAATTGCTCGGATGTTCATTTTAGAACCTTTGATTTGAGTTTTNACATCTACANTAAACAAACACTACTGCATCTTCTCTCGTACTTCACTNTAAACAGTGCNGTAAAATNGCTATCGCACAACTGCGTTTCGTATAAACTTAATNTCNACGGTAAAAATTTTTTCAACCCATCATTTTAACAATTATAATGGTAACCAATGTATACAAAGCGATACCACCACCTATTAAAAATGTTGCCCAGTTTTTACTAACCGTAGCCGTTGCAATTGATTTCATTTGGTACATTAAATCTGGCCAGGTATAAGAAACAAAATCACCTTGAGTGAACACTGCTTTAATCTGTCCCTCACTGTCGACAACTGGCAGACGCCGAAAGCGTTCATTTGACATAATTCTCAACCAGTCAATTAAGTCGTCAGTTTCCTGAGCCAAACGTGGGTTTGGCGTCATTATTTTTTCAACCGCTGTTTTCTTTGCGTTTAGTTCTTTTCCAACTATTTTATTCATTACGTCTCGCTCAGTCACAATACCGATGACTTTACTATCATCATCTATCACAATAACTGCTCCGTAACTTTTTTCAGACATCATCACTACTGCGTCAAATACGCNGTCATTTGCCTTACAGGTCAAAGGTTGCTGCTTCAGTCGGTACTCTGGTCGGTCCATGAGACGATTACCTGGACGGTTGGCTTGTTCCGGCATAAGTCTTTTCCTTGTTCGAAGATGATNCGACTAAATAGAGCTTCATTTGAGGAGTTCAAGCAATAGTTTTTAACGATTTAATTGGCCGAGTTACAAAACTTTAAATAGTTCGCAGTATTTTTTTTAGGAGTTCGTAACTAAACAGTATCGCGCGACTGCAGAAGTGACCCAACGTCACATAATCAACTAAACTACTTTTAAGTTATTTGTTGCAGCTTATTTTTACTTTTTTTTAATTAAAAAATAATTTCAGTTTTTTTTTAAGCAGAAAAGCAATTTAGACAAAATAAACTGTCTAAATGATGAAATACTATTTCCAGGTGTTGTTTTTGATTANTAAACTATNAATTTTATGCGTTTGATTTAGACCAAAATAAGATTTTTTAAAAATGTTATTTGTTTAAGTATCTGTTTATAAATGTTAANTTTTCCTAGATTAAAATAGTTTATGTATGAAATGTGGTGAGGAACGGACAACAAATTTACGAATTGATGCTGTGGCATAATTTGTTATCCACAATATACACTGGAAAGTGGCAATTNTTTTTTACGTCAATACAAAAAAAGTCATTAGAAAATTAGGCTCATTTTTCAAAAATTANGNNTNATCAATAANTNTATAAAAAATNATNTATGTAAATNTGATGTAAACTTCATGTTTAAGCTTTTTCGTAGTTTAGTATTGAAATTTCAGTTTCTTGAAAATAAAAAGTCGAAATAGGCAACGTTATTTCACGTTGTTCGCAAGGCTGAATAAAATCGGCCGACATTTTTGGAGGAAAGAAAATGAAACAGATCTTTGGTCGATTTAAACTAATGGCGGCATCAGCTGCATTAGTTGCGGCGCCATCTTTGGCATCCGCGAGCGCTAACCTAGAGTCTGATGATTTCGTCGGAATTTCATTCTGGTTGATATCAATGGCTTTGGTTGCCGCTACCGCATTCTTCTTTTTAGAAACCCAGCGGGTTGAAGGTAAATGGAAGACTTCTTTAACCGTTTCAGGTCTTGTGACACTCGTAGCAGCAGTTCATTACTTCTACATGCGTGATGTCTGGGTTGAAACAGGTGCAACACCATTAGTTTANCGTTATATCGATTGGTTAATCACAGTGCCACTGTTGATGGTGGAGTTCTATCTTATACTTCGCGCTATCACAGCAGTATCTGGCGGCGTGTTCTGGCGTCTGATGGTNGGNACANTGGTAATGCTGGCAGCGGGCTATATGGGCGAAGCAGGCTANATCAATCCGATGTTAGGTTTTGTTGTCGGTATAGTTGGATGGGCTTATATTTTATATGAGATCTTCTTTGGTGAAGCCGGGCAGGTCGCATCGGAAAAAGCTCCAGCTTCTGTACAGTCAGCCTTTTCAACTATGCGTTGGATTGTGACAATTGGATGGGCAATTTATCCACTTGGCTACTTCATGGGTTACTTCACTGGAATGGGTGTAGAGGCNTCAGCCAATGCGTTGAACATTATCTACAACCTNGCAGATGTGCTAAACAAAATCGCGTTTGGTGTGATCATCTGGAACGTTGCAGTGACAGAGTCTGACAAGTAAAAACATTTATTTGTTGAGGTGGGTGAATCCCACCTCAACTATTTTTAACGAGCAATGCACTTCCTAAGAGGAAGGTTTAGACTATGCCCAGCAAATTTAAGCTCGTTGGAGTTGATGCTCGAGGCGATTATAAGATATCAGCTTGGCAATCTGAAATTTCTGATCAAATTTATAAATTCATTCTGGATAGATTGCCAAAAAACGAGACCATTCTAGCGAAAAGTGCTCAACATCATTTTGCATTGCAGGGAAAAATGTTGCGGGCAAAAATGGCGCTTCATGCTGCTAGCACCCTNAAAATAGATGCTACTTCCGCCATGCATTGGGCGGTCGCTGTAGAGGTCCTCCACAATGCATCATTGATACATGATGACGTGTGTGATGATGATCAATATCGGCGCGGACGTCGATCTGTGTGGTCAAAATATGGACGAAATATTGCTTTGACTCTCGGTGACTGGTTAGTAGCTTTAGCTTTTGAGTTGGCAGCAGAAGCTGGTCAGAGATCACAAACGCCGTTATTAGTTAAAATTTTGGCTCAACACATGGCCACGACAACAGCTGGAGAAGCCGCTGAGTTTGCATTAAATCTACCTCCTGACTGGGAGGAATATGTCGGAATTGCCGCTGATAAAACAGCCCCGCTACTAACAGCTCCCTTAGAGGGTATTGCCGCAATGGCGCTTCAGATGAATTCTACATCAGGTATTGAGGTTTATTTCCGAAGTCTAGGAACTGCATATCAGATAGCGAACGATATTATGAATTTTCGGCAATTGGACACTACTGAAAATCAAGGTTCTGATCTTACTCGCCGGGCGCCAAATGCTATTGTAGTTTTATATCGCCAGGGTTTAACAGGTAAGTCTGCTGCTTCATTTGACGAATGGTACATATCTGGTTCTACCAGTAACATCCAAAAATATCATGAAGATATTTTAAAGTCAGAAGCAACAGTACAAAGTGCTTACAAAATGCAAGAAATTCTTAAGAAATCAGATAGTTTAGTGACTACATTGCCAACCGGATTTTTAGAGGCAATCTACCCCGTACGTGCGCTCCTGGAGGAGGTATGTATGAAATCTATAGCACCGGTTAACTGCTGATTATTTAGGTAAAAGATTTGGAATACAAAGTTAAAGATGCCTTCTTTGAAAAATAATAAAACTGTTAAAAGTCTTGGGCCTGTCCTGGTGATTGGAGCTGGATTTGGGGGAATAGCAGCAGCATTGCGTATGCGCGCCAAGGGATTTGACGTCACCTTAGTGGATCGCTTGCAAGCCATTGGTGGACGTGCACAGGTTTTTGAGAAAGGTGGTTTTCGGCATGATGCCGGTCCAACTGTGATTACTGCGCCATTTTTATTTGATGAATTATTTGAACTTTTTGATAAAAACCGCAGTGATTTTGTTGAGTTCCGATCTCTAGACCCATGGTATCGTTTTTATTTTCATGGTGGACAGCAATTTGATTACAGGCGCTCCATTGAAGATACAAATGACCAGATAAAAAAATTTGATCCTGCGGATGTGAAAGGTTATCAACGCTTACTGGCGACTTCAAAAGCTATATATGAGATTGGCTTTGAAAAACTCGCGGATCGCCCATTTAACAAAATCCGAACGATGTTTGCCCAAATACCCAGCTTACTACGCTTAAAAAGCTATTATTCAGTTGCTGGGATCGTAAACCGGCACTTACGGCATCCCTTATTAAGACAGGCGTTCTCAATTCACCCTTTACTTGTTGGGGGTAACCCATTCACGACAACCTCAATTTATGCGTTAATTCATTATTTAGAACGTCGTTGGGGTGTCTATTTTTGTATGGGAGGGACTGGCAAGCTTGTAAAGGCTTTGCACTCATTATTGGTACACGCAGGAGTTAAAGTAGAGTTAGGCGTAGATATAAAAGAAATTACTTTAGAGCAAGGTCGCGCAACAGGCGCAATAGCTCAAGACGGGCGTGTATTTCCCGCTGAACGTGTCATCTGTAATGGTGATCCACCAACAGTTTATGCTCAAATGTTACCTGGGGATGGACATCGACGCAAAAGATTGGCTTCTGATAAATTTACGCATTATTCGATGGGCTTATATGTTTTGTTTTTTGGTACTAAACAAAAATATCCGGATGTAGCGCATCACACAATTTGGATGGGGCCTCGCTACAAAGAATTACTTTCTGATATTTTTGATAAAAAAATTCTTGCTGATGACTTTTCTTTATACGTTCATCGTCCAACTGCCACTGATCCTAGCTTTGCGCCAGATGGTTGTGATAGTTTTTATGTCCTTTGCCCGGTACCAAATTTACGGGGTAAGGTAGATTGGAGTAAAAGTGCTCCTGAACTTCGAAATAGAATCGTAAAGGCATTGTCTGAAACTATAATGCCAAATTTAACTTCTACGATAACTGATGATTTTTGGATGACTCCCGAAGATTTTAAAAATGACTATCGTTCAATGTATGGTGCTGGGTTTTCAATAGCACCAATTTTTACACAATCTGCATGGTTTCGCTATCACAACCGTGACCCGCATATTCCAAATCTTTATTTCTCTGCTGCGGGTTCTCATCCGGGTGCTGGTATGCCAGGTGTATTATGTTCTGCAAAAGTGGTTGAAGCTTTGATTGATAAAGAATTGATGGAGTAAATAACCCATGTACTCGGTTCTGAAGTGATGAATTCTAATGAAAGCCTCACTGCGGAGCACTCCCTCGCTCAAAATGGCAAAAGTTTTCATTGGGCTAGGCGCTTTCTTGGTGCCCAAGCTGGAAGGGATGCAGCACAGCTTTATAGTTATTGTCGTATTTTAGATGACATGGCTGATGGTGATATAATTAATGGACCCAAGAGATTAAAGAATGTTAGAAATGGATTAATTAATTCTACGACTACAGGCGACCCATTATTGCCTGACTTACATGCTTTTATTCTGTCAAAGGATATAAGTTGTGAGATCGTTCTGGCGCTTATCGACGGCCTTCTNCAAGATCAAACTAAGGTTGCTCTGTCTAGTGAGCGCTCATTGTTACGCTACGGTTATCGGGTAGCTGGAACAGTTGGATTGATGATGAGTACAGTTCTCGGTTGTTACGATAGCAAAGCTTTAAAACATGCTGTAGATTTAGGAATTGCCATGCAATTGACTAATATAGCGCGCGATGTATTGGAAGATGCACAAATGGGCCGACGATATCTTCCGAGTGAGTGGGTTGAAGATATGACTGCAGATCAGATTATTGAACTAGCTCACGCTGGTCCCTCAACTGACAGAGATTTAATATCTGGCGCAGTGGCACGACTGTTGGGGTTGGCGGAAATGTATTATGTCAGTGGAATGCAAGGCTTGGTTTATTTACCTTTGAGGGCACATTTAGCTATTGCTGTTGCGGCCCAAGTATACCGACAAATTGGATTGCAAATTGTTGCAAAAGGCTGCTGTTGGTATAAAAAAAGGGAGTTTACTAGCAATTCTACAAAGCTAGCCTGTACTTTTATTTCCTTAAAAAGTTTGCCATTGCGTTTTAGAAAATACCCTACTCACAAAAGAGAACTGCATATTGCGCTCTCGGGTTTGCCCCATGTCGAATGAACCCACAAGCTCTTTAACAAAGATCCCTGTTGCTATTATCGGTGATGGATGTGCTGGGCTTTCTCTTGCTGCGAAAGCAGCATCTTTGCCAGAGCATGAAATGCATGTATTTTCGCCTCAAGCTAATGCCCCTAATAATGATCATGTTTGGGGTTATTGGCAAATGGATTGGCTGCAAGATATCAAACAACTTGCTGACAAAACTTGGGATAAATGGATAATAGAAACTGCAAAAGACAAAATAGAAATGAAAGCGAGTAAACACCCATATCAGGCAATAACTCGTAAAAAATGGCTAACCCACTGTCGGTCAAAGGCTGAAAAAAATGGTACTGTCTTTTACAGTGATATGTCTTTAATTGATCACTATCCCGCAGATCTTATCTTTGATAGCAGGCCGCCAAAGTCGAATGCAAATATGATGGTCCAGCATTTTATTGGTTGGGAGGTGCAGGCGAAGGCAGGTAGTTTTGACGATAGTAAGGCGATATTAATGGATTTTCGTTGTGATCAATCCCGTGGAATGCATTTTATATATTGTTTACCTTTTTCTGACAAAAATGCTTTAGTGGAATCTACAATTTTCTCACCAACTATTGAAGAAGATGATTTTTATGAAACTGCAATCTCAACTTGGTTATCTGATTGTGCAGGGATCAGCCTGTTTAAAGTTTTACGGCGTGAGCAGGGGGCCATACCACTTGGTCTGATGCGTAGGCATGATGAAAAATTTAATGGTCTTGGTGGCAATTGTGATGCTATCAGGCCTTCAAGTGGTTATGCATTTAGTTTTATTCAAAAACAAATTCTCAAGGCGATAAATAGTGTTAAGGAGGGTAAAAAGTTAATTTTTGTTTCTCCACACAAGAAAATTGATTTATGGATGGACCGAGTATTTCTATCGGTACTTCGACATCAACCTTACTATGCGCCAAAGATTTTTTCTGCTTTAGCAAATAGCTTAACTGGAGACGAATTTGCCAAATTTCTTAGTGGTGAAGCAAACCTAAAAATGCG